>DATEHD010000313.1:0-10271 GCA_035279765.1 Candidatus Krumholzibacteriia bacterium
CGCATCGCCGCCGCCGGCGGCGATTCCATATCCGAATCGCATTCCGTCCGTGAACGTGGGTTACTGCCTGTCGGGGCCGGCTGCTTCTCCCAATGGAATGCTGGTTCAGGTGGGCGCTGTCGATTTCGACAATGGAGGCTACCTGTTCAAGGTGCTCAGTACCGCGGCAGAGCGAACGGTTGCATCCGCTCCGGGCGAATGGAACGACACGTTACGTGTCAACGTCTCCTATCGTGTGGCCCCGGGCATTTTGCCCCTGCAGAACCTGAGTCCGTGTGATCCACAGTACGCAGCGCTCACGAACCATGTGGTCGGCAGCGGCCGAGTGACTCCCGAGGGGGGTTTCACGTTCCCGCTTTCGATTCCGGGGTCGATCGTGGCGGGACAGAGCCTGATCGTCGCGGTCGAAACGCGCTGGAGCACGAATACGACCGTTAACAACCAGTTGATTGAGTTCCCGCTGCCTGCGGGCGGACCGACGCCCGTGGAAGGCACACCGAAGCCGAAAGTCGCGTCGTTGGAGTGCTACCCGAATCCTTTCAATCCATCGACGAGCGTACGCTTCGCCCTGCCGAAATCCGAAACCGTCACGCTTGCCGTGTTCGACGTGACGGGACGGCTGGTACGCACCCTGCTTCGCGATGCGCGCAAGCCCGCTGGCTTCTTCGAACAGCGGTGGGATGGGACGGACGACAGCGGCAAGAGCGTCTCATCGGGCGTCTATTTCCTGCGGATGACGACGAGCGCGGAGAACCTCACGCGCAAGATCGTACTGTTGAAATAAGCGCCATCGTTCCGATATCTGGCGGCACCGGTTGAAAGCCGCCAGTTGGTTGAATCAGAAGCCCGGTCACTGAATCTGGTGGCCGGGCTTCCATTCGTTCGGCCCGCGACAGGGCACGCGTCCAAAGTAGCGCCGCCTATTTCAGTCCGGCCTGTTTCTCTGCCGCTGACTTCAGTTTGTCGTTCGCAAAAATGGCCACTTCGACGCGGCGGTTCTGCTGACGCCCGGCGTCCGTGTCGTTGGATGCGACCGGGTTGGTTTCGCCGAGGCCGATGTCCGAGATTCTCGACCCGGAAACACCCAGGCTCACCATATGGTTGGAAACGGATTTGGCGCGACGATCGGACAACGAGACGTTGTAGTCCGAGGTGCCGGCGTTGTCCGTATCGCCTTCCACCACGATGTCCGTGTCGGCATACTTGTTCAGGGTCTTGGAGAGATTTGCGATGTTTGTCTTCGCCTCCGGGCGCAGGTCCGACTTGTCAAAATCGAAGAGCAGGCCCGAATCAAACGTGATCTTGATGCCTTCGCCCACGCGTTCGATCCTGGCTCCGGCGAGGTCGGCATCGATCTCCGCGGCGCGCTTGTCCATTTCATGGCCGATGATGGCGCCGGTCGCTCCGCCCACTGCGGCGCCAATGATGGCACCGACGGCAGTGTTTCCGGACTGATGCCCGATGACTCCGCCGGCAACTCCGCCGGCGGCTCCGCCGATCGCGCCGCCCTTGGCGGCGTTATTCGAGGCACAGCCCGTCCCTGCGACGAGCAGCGTCCCGCTCAATAATAGAATGACTGTTCGATTCATGCTGGAAGCTCCTTCGACAATTGTACGTTGATGTCAAAATCTGACGCGAAAAGCCAATGCCCGCAGCGCGGGTTTTCGCGTGATGTGTGAAGTGTAGAGGGGAAGCAAGCGCGGGGTAATCGCTCTAGAGGATGAAAGCAGGACTAGTCCCGCGAAACACCAGCCTGCGGCAGAATGCAGCGAGCGAGCTCAAAAGGTCGCCACGTCGCGGGTGGATTTCGGTAGACTGGGTGCGCAAGAAGGAACCTGCTCTCAGGCCGTATTGTGGAGGATCGAGAAGTCGATATGGACCTCGCGAGAGTGACAAAGCTCAGCGTCCTCGTCGCCGTTGCACTCGTCACGGGGTGTGCGTCCCATCGCCCGGCGCCGTCTCCGGCTAGCGAGGCGCCGGAACGCGGCGCCGAGAGTCGTACGACCGCTGAGCAACGGATTCTCGCGATGCTATCGCGTTCCTACTATGCGGGGCGAACCGCGCAAATCGTCCTCGTGCCGCGCGAGGGCGACTTCATCACGCGGTCCGACCCGGACTACGAGTTCATGCACGGTTCTCCCTGGAGCTACGACATCGAGATCCCGATGTTATTCGTGGGCCCTGCGGTGAAAGGCGGAACGTATGCGACGCCGGCAACCCAGCAGGATGTCGCGCCGACCTTGGCGGAAGCGCTCGGTGTGCGCATGCCGTCGGATATTACGGGTCGCGTATTGCCGGTGTTGAAAGATGGGAGGGCAACGCCGCGGGTCGTCATGCTGCTCGTCCTGGACGGCATGCGCCGGGATTACTTTGATCGCTATGCCGGCATGATGCCGACGCTCACCGCCTTGCGCGCGCGCGGCGCGTGGTTCAGCAAGGCGCAGCTCTCCGTTCTTCCATCCAATACAGCGGTCGGGCATTCCACCCTGTCGACGGGAACCGACCCGGGCGTTCATGGCATCACGGGTGTGAACATGTACGACCACAACTGCCGGGAGCGCTATGACTTCTTCGCTGCGTGCAACCCGCAGGACCTGATGGCGCCCACGCTCTCGGACGTGTTGGAGCACGAGACAGCCGGGCGTGCGATCGTCGTGGCGCAGGGCAGCATCGAGCGTGCCGCGACACCGCTGGCGGGGCACGGTGCGTGCCAGTTGAACGGAACCGCGGTGGTGATGGCGGCCTACGATCTGAAGACCGGGACCTGGACCACGAATCCCGACTGCTTCCGCTTGCCCGACTACCTGAAGGATCGAAATGCCAGCGCCGTCTGGCCCGCGGACGGCCAGTGGATGCAGCACAAGGTGGACACGCCGTCGGCCATCCGATTCTCGGCGTTGTTTCCGGCGTTCGAAGCCGACGCAATGATTGCGATGATCGAGCACGAGCCGTTGGGTCAGGATGACGTGCCGGATCTAATACTGATGAACTACAAGTGCGCGGACTTCGTGGGCCACAAGTACGGGCCGGATTCGGCGGAGCTGCGCGCAACGCTGGGCGAGATGGACCGTAACCTGGCGCGCATCCTGGCTGCGCTCGAAGCCAAAGTGGGCACCGATTATCTGTTGGCAGTGACGGCGGACCACGGCATGCCGTCGGAGCCCGCTTCGGCGGAGCGGCGGCATCTGGCGCCGTCGATCGTGGATCTGCTAAACGAGAAATTCGATCCCGAGGGGAAAGCTCTGGTGACGTCCTACGAATCGGAAAACGGCCAGATCTTCATCGACGAGGCGCGCCTGTCGCAACTGGGCCTGACACTGCACGACCTGACTCGATTCCTCGACTCCCAGCCGTTTGTCTTTGCGGCGTTCGCGCGCGAGGATATCCAGCACGCACACTGATCCTGCGATCGGAGTATAATGACGCGCATGCCCGGTTGCGCGGCGCCGCAAGGCGTCAGGACTCAAGAACATTCAAGAGATTGAGAGTGGAATCATGAAAAAAAGAAGCGCAGCAAGCTTGCAGAATGTGTCGGCACGACAGAAAGCCCCGCTCATCACCCCGACCGACCTGGCCCCCGGAGCGTCGAAGGACATCGCGGCTGCCATGAACGCGGTCCTCGCTGACGTGTTCGTGCTGTATCTAAAGACGAAGAATTTTCACTGGCACCTGAGCGGTCCGCACTTCCGTGATTATCACCTGTTGCTGGACGAACAGGCGGATCAGCTCTTTGCCATGACGGACGCGATCGCCGAACGGGTGCGCAAAGTGGGCGGGACCACGGTACGCTCCATCGGCCACATCGCGCGCATGCAGCGCCTGTTGGACAACGACGCGGAGTACGTCGATCCGATGGACATGCTCGCGGAGTTGCGCGAGGACAACAAGACGCTGGCGGCCGAACTGCGGGAAGCGCACAACGTGTGCGACGAGTACCGCGACGTCGCCACCGCCAGCCTGATCGAGGTCTGGATCGACGAAACCGAGCGACGGACGTGGTTCCTGTTCGAAACGGGCCGCTGACGATGACCGGGAGTTTCTACCGCCTGGCAGGGCGGTCGACGACGTAGGCGACGAGGCGTGCGGGGCGGGCATTTCGGGGCGCGAGTTTCTCAACGGCGCGCAAGGTGTGGAAGAACGCGGGGCCCAGCACCTTCACGCGGAAGGCGCGCGCGGAAACTGTCGTGGAGACGAGGCGCAACGGAAGCACGCTCACGGCGCCGTCGGGGAATTCGTCACGAAGAAAACTCAGCATGCGGTCGATGGGGTGCGCGTAGTAGTAGAAGCTCTCGGTAACCTGCGGCGCATCGGACCCGCCACCGCGCCCCATGACGCGTTTTGCGCCCCGGATAATTTTGCGCTCGAGTGCATCGGGGTTGGCGTAGAAAATGACGACGCGGCCCGCCGCCAGCACGCGCGACATTTCCGCCACGGCCTCATGCTGCCTCTCTTTCTCGACATGATAGATGCAGTGGGCGGCGAGAACGCCGTCACAGAGCGATGTCTTCAAGGGCATTTTGAGAACGGATCCACACACGGTGATCGCCCGCTCTCCGAGAACCCGCCTGCATTCGATGAGACCGTCGAGAGAGAAATCCAGGCAGACGTGATGCGCGAAGTGTTTCCCGAAGCTTACGCGGGGTAGTGCGCCGCACGCCGCGTCGAGAAAGTAGCGCCCGCCTCCATCGAAGTACCGCTCGAACGCCTGTTCGTGGATGGTCGCGTAGCGTTCACCGAGGTCCGAGAGATCGTTGTGGAGGACGCGCGCCCGCAGTTCCTGCTGCTCGTCGCGCTTCCATGCGTTGCTGTAGAACTGGCGGATGGCGGAGCTCGCCTGGTCATCGGCATCCACCAGAAGTATGGGTACTCCGTCGACGACGGGGTAGCCCGCCCTGCAACCCGCGCACTCCAGCGTGTCCGTCGCGGCCGCCGGGTGCGAAAGATCGCCGTGGCAGCGCGGACAGCAGATCACATCGAAGTATCGCTGGGGAAGAGGTGGCGACACAGCCCGGCAGTATATCATTGGAGGGGATCGCCGGTAGCGGCTCGCAACCGCTACTATGAGGGACGCAGAGGAGGAAAAGAACATGACCATGATCCCGTTGGGCGACGGATCCAGGCGGCCGCGCCGAATGCCGGTGATTACGACGGCCATCATCATCGCGAACGCGTTGGTTTTCGTATTGGAGTTGACGGGTGGCGAAGCGTTCGTCTTGCGCTGGTCGGAGATTCCCGTCGACATCATGGCGGGTCACCGCCTGATCACCGTGCTGACGTCGATGTTCATGCACGCCGGCTGGATGCACATCATCGGCAACATGGTGTTCCTGTGGGCATTCGGTCCGGAAATCGAGGACGCGATGGGACCGCTGCCGTATCTGCTGTTTTACCTGTGCAGTGGTGTGGCGGGTTCGTTGGCGCAGCTCGCCTTCGTGTCTGACTCCACCGTGCCCAACCTCGGCGCCAGCGGCGCGATCGCGGGTGTCATGGGCGCATTTGTGGTCACCTACCCGCGTGACCGGATTCGCACATTGCTGTGGTTCGGCTGGTTCGCCCGCGTTGCGTTTGTTCCTGCGCTCGTCTTGATCGGGTTCTGGTTTCTCACCCAGCTCTTCAGCCAGGTGGGAGCGGTGGTGGCGGGAGTGCAGACGGGTGGCGTCGCCTACGCGGCGCACGTGGGCGGCTTCATATTTGGCGCAGTCACCGGGCGCCTCTTTGAAGGTTTCCGGCGTATTCCTGAAGGAGAAATCTGATTTAACGCCCCGGGTCCCAGACTTCCCGCCACAGGTCGAGGCGCTCTTTCAGCGGATCGGCGCCGTAGGCGGTGCCGGCGTCGGTGAAGTTCATGACGTCGCGCGTGGACGGATCGTAAGGTTTCCACTGCGGGCGGCCGCCGCCGTTGGGATCGCCGGTCTTGATGAAGTCGATCCAGTAGCCGCTCACCGTTTTTGCCATGGCGAGATCGGCCGGGGTGGTTTTCTCACCGACAAGCAGGGAAACGCAGTCGAAGACGAAGATGAGCTCGCCGGCGTGGACCGCACCCGGGTATTTCGCTCGCCACGCGTCGGGCACGTACGCGAAGCGGTAGAAGTATGCGCGCTGGCCGGCATCGGTCACCCATTCGGCAAGGATGCGTGAAGGCTCGATCATCCCGAAATCTGCGCACACCTCCTGTCGCACGACGTCGAAGGTCGCGTTGCCGGTGGGATCGTAGAGCTTGCGGGCTTCGACGGCACGCGGCCCGAGTCGCGCGAAGAGAGCATCCTTGGTCTGCGCCGGCGTGACCGCCATGTCATCGTCGTTCGCGCCGATGATCACCGGCACTCGGGCCTGGCGTCCCGCACGCAGCGCCGCTTCCGGCGCTTCGACAACCAATCGTCCATCAATTATAGAGTGCGAGAGGCCCGCGATTTCGGGACCGCCGAAGACAGCGAGCCCGTACGCCTCGAGGCCGCGCGTCAGTTCCTCGGCGGGCAACGCGCGCAGTGCCGCGAGCGCCGTCGGGTTGTCGCCGGTGATGTTGTGCGCGCGCGCGTACTCGATGGCGATCGACTCTGCCGAGTCCAGGTTGCGCATGGGTGACGCGGCCGCGCGCGCGGTGGGAAGTCCGGGAGACTCCAGGATCGCGCGCTGGAACAGTCCGCGGGCCAGGGGCGATGTCAACATCACGAGCACGGACCCACCACCCGCGGATTCGCCCGCGAGCGTCACATTGCTCGGATCGCCGCCGAAGCCGGCGATGTTGCGCTGCACCCACTTGAGCGCCGCAATCTGGTCCATGTATCCGTAGTTGCCGCGCGGGTCGTCGGGCGCTTCGGCGGCCGGCGCCGGATGCGCAAAGAATCCGAAGCGTCCGAGACGATAATTGAACGTGACGACGACGATTCCCTGGCGCGCCAGGTATTGACCGGGATAGATCGCTGCTCCGCCTTTGACGAGGCCGCCGCCGTAGATCCACACCATCACCGGCAGGCGCGCGCTCTCCGGCGTCGAAGCCGGACTCCACACATTGAGATAGAGGCAGTCTTCGGAAATTGTCACGCCGGGCGTGGCCAGATTGGCGGGCTGCATCGGATCGGGACCGACGGCGTTCGCGTCGCGAATGCCTTTCCAGGGCTCGACAGGTTGCGGTGCACGCCAGCGCAGGTTGCCGACCGGCGGCCGCGCGAAGGGAATGCCTTTGAAGGTGAGGAGGCCGTCGGTCGCAACGCCGCGCACCTTGCCGCCGTCCACGGTCACCACCGTGGGATCTTCGCGCGCGTGTAATCTAACAACGACGAAACAGTCAGCGATGAGGATCGTGACGGCAAGCAGAACCACGGCGACCGCGGGCGCGGTACGATCCTTCATGACGACCAACTTCCCGGGCGGGTTGAGAGGAGGGCTTCGCGAGAAGTGATTGTACCATGATGCGGGTGCCTGTGCCGGGAATCACCCCTTATCCGCCGAGCATATCCGCCGCGCGGCGTCCTACGTAAATCCCTATGCCGGTTCCGATCATGCTGACGAAAAACGCCGTCATGATTCCGTGGCGCGCACCCAGCCACCAGCCGATTCCGCTGAAAATGGTGGTTCCGACGAGAACGAGTAATTTAGCCATAGTTCCGCTTCCACTCGCTTACGAGCAAAAAGAGGGCCCGTCCGCCAGCCGGACAGGCCCTCTCGAGGAAACGATGCTACCGTTTCGGGAACTCTATCGCAGCATCTTCCAGAAATAGGCGTACGTGAGCGCCGAGCTGTAGGCGCGCTGATTGAGGTTCGCGCCTCCGCTGTGCCCGCCCTCGGTGTTCTCGTAGTAGTAGACGGGTTTTCCCATGTCTGTCATCTTCGCCACCATTTTGCGCGCGTGACCCGGATGTACACGGTCGTCGCGCGTGTTGGTGTAGAAGAACACCTTGGGATATGTCTTGCTCGCATCGAGATTCTGGTACGGCGACCATTTCTGGATGTAGTTCCAGTCGTCGGTGTCGGGATTGCCGTATTCGGCCATCCAGCTCGCACCGGCGAGCAGGTGGTTGTAACGCTTCATGTCGAGCAGCGGAACCTGGCACGCAACGGCATTGAAGAGCTCCGGCCGCTGCACGAAGCATGCGCCGACAAGCAATCCTCCGTTGGAGCCGCCCATGATGCCGAGGTGCTGCGGTGAAGTCACCTTGCGCTGGATGAGATCTTCCGACACCGCGATGAAATCATCGAACGCGTTCTGGTGCTTCTCCTTGATTGTGGCCTGGTGCCACTTGGGACCGAACTCGCCGCCGCCCCGGATGTTGGCCAGCACGTAGACACCGCCGCGCTCCAGCCACGCCGAGCCGACGGAGGCCGAGTACGTGGGACGCTCGGAGATTTCGAAGCCGCCGTAGCCATATTGGATCGTCGGGTTGTTGCCGTTGGCCTGGTAGCCCTTCGGCATGACGATGAAGTACGGAATCTTGGTGCCGTCCTTCGTTGTCGCTTCATACTGCGCGACCTTCATCCCCGTCGCGTCGAAATGCGCCTGCGTGCTCTTGATCTTTACCGGCTGCTTGCCCGGCTCGACCACGTACAGGCTCGACGGTGTCAGGAAGTCGTTGTAGCCGATGTAATAGGTGTCGTCGGCGTCGGTGGTTCCGGTAATGAAGGCGGAACCGAGCCCCGGCAGCGGCACTTCCTTCGACGTCCATTTCTTTCCATCGAAGCTGTACTGGTAGATGCGGCTCGCCACGTTGTCGAGCGTGCTGACCAGGAGCAGGTTGCGTGTGGTCGATACCGAGCCCAGCGCGACGCGATCCTTGGGCTGGAACAGGGTCGAGAAGACCTTCACTCCATCCAGGAACTGGTCAAGCCCGACGGAGAGCAGCGCATCCTGCGGATACGTCACGTTGCCGACCTTCCAGTCCGAGCGCAGCGAGAAGAGCATCTGCTTCTTGAAGATGCCGCGAAACTCGGCGTCGTCCGGAATGTCGAGCTTCACGAGCTTGTTGTTGCGCATGATCGACGTCGTGCCGCGGTAGAACTCGGGCGTCTTCGACAACATGTCGTAGCGAGCCTCGGGGTTGATAATGCTGTATGCCGTGAGCCCCACAAACTCCGCGGCCACCGAGTCCACGGGCGATGCGCTCGCGAGCGGCGTGCCGCGCGTCCACAGTTTGGCAATGCGCGCGTAACCGGACGTTGTGAGCGTTCCTTTGCCGAAGTCGGTTCCGATCCACAGCGAGTTCTGATCGCGCCACGCCACATCCGACTTCGCTTCCGGAAGCGTGAAGCCACCGGTCACGAAGCTCTTGGTGGTGGCATCGAACTCACGTTCCACGGAGGCGTCGCCGCCGCCGCGCGAGAGCGTGATCATGAAGAGTTTGTAATCGGGCGCCAGGCCGGTGGCACCGTGCCATACCCAGTTCTCGTTCTCGCTCGCCGCGAGCTTGTCGAGATCGAGCACGGTTTCCCACGCGGGCGTTTCCTTGGCGTACTCCGCACGGCTGGCGCGACGCCAGATACCGCGCACATGGTCCTTGTCCTGCCAGAAATTGTAGACCCATGGGCCGTTCACATCGGGATCGGGGATGCGATCGCTGGCGTTGTAGATCTCGAGCAGCTTGTCATGAATGGGTGTGTACTCGGGGATGGCCTCGAGCTCCTTGGTGTCTTTCGCGCTTCGCTCCTTGACCCAGGCGAGCGCTTTGGCTCCGTCGACTTCCTCCAGCCAGAGGTACTTGTCGACGTCGTCGGCCAAGGTCGCGGTGGCGACGAGCAGCAAGAGCAATGTCAGCGCAGTTCTGCCGATACGCATCGGGACTCCTTTTCGATGGATAGGGAAGGGTGAGATCGACACATGCTACCGCGAGCGGGCGCCGCTTTCAACGGCCGGATGAGGGGGGCGCGGCGGTCAAAAAAGAAGCCCGGCCACCGCTCTTCGGTGACCGGGCTTCGTGGTTCGCAAGCGTAGGCCGCTACTACATCCGCTTCAATTCGACGCGGCGGTTCATCGCCTTGCCTTCCGGCGACTTGTTGTCCGAGATGGGCTGGGTTTCTCCGTAACCCTTCGACGTCATCTGCGACGCCGGCACACCCTTCTTGATCAGGTAGTCGCGCACCGCGTCCGCTCTCTTGGAGGAGAGCTTCAGGTTCGTGGCAGCGGGACCGTCCGAATCCGTGTGACCGCCCACTTCGACCTTCACGTCCGGATGCGCGATCAGGCCCTCGGCGACACGGTCGAGAATCTCCGACGACTCTGGCAAGAGAATCGCCTTGCTGCTCTGGAAGTGAACGCCTTCGAGAACGATCGCCTTCTCCTT
>DATEHD010000314.1:0-4409 GCA_035279765.1 Candidatus Krumholzibacteriia bacterium
GTCGCGACGGATGCGGCTTCCAATATCTACGTGGCGGGTTACTTCAACACAGAAGTCGCGTTTCAGGGATTCGCTCCCATTGCGAGCGCAGGAGGCCTCGATATCTTCATGGCGAAGCTCAATTCGGCGGGGACCTACCAGTGGACACAGAAACGTGGCGGGACGGGCGATGACCTCGGAGTGGCGATCGCATCCGACGCATCCGGCAACCTGGCCCTGGCCGGTGCTTTCCATGACAGCATAAGCCTCGGCGGAAGCACGCTGGTGAGCGCAGGGGCCTACGACGGATTTCTGGCGCGCTACAACACGTCGGGCACACACCAGTGGAGCTTGCGCTTCGGTACCACCGCGGACACCGAAGTTGGATACGGCGTGGCCCTCAACTCGTCCAGCAAGGTGTTCCTGTGCGCCTCGTCAGGAGCCGATATGACGGGCGCACCGGGCTTCAATGCGCCGGACATCGTGATGGCCAAGTACAGCTCGACAGGCCTTCTCACATGGAGCCGCCTGGTGGGTGGACAGGGCGATGACCGTCCATGGACGCTTGCGGTCGACGTGGGCGATAACATTGTCGTGGGCGGAGCCTATCAGGGTGGGGTCGACTTTGGCGGCGGTGTGCGGGAGGCGCACGGCACTTCGGCTTTCTTTCTCGCGCGTTATGGCGTGGCAGAGCCGGCGATCACAACCATCAAGGATGTGGGCAACGACCAGGGGCGCAGCGTGCGCATCACGCTCGCGCGTTCGCCGCTCGATGACGGCAGCGCAGCGCTTCCTATCACCGAGTACCAGGCGTGGCGCCGCATTCTGCCGCTGCCCGCCGGGCTCTCGTCGCGCACGAGCGGGCCGCAGGCGCTTCCGACCGGTACGTGGGAGTATGTCTCCTCCGTACCAGCGAGCAATCTTACGTCGTATCGCATGATCGCTCCCACCCTCGCCGACTCGACAGTTTCGCTCGGCATGTATCGGACGAAATTCTTCGTTCGCGCCGCAACCGCGAATCCGTCGGTATTCTTCGACTCGCCCGTCGACAGCGGCTACTCGCTCGACAACCTCGCACCGGGAGTTCCTTCCAACTTCGCGTACGTCGCGGGCAATCTTTCGTGGGACAAGTCGGGCGCCAGTGACTTCGACTACTTCAGCGTGTACGGCTCGAGCTCGAATTCCTTCGGCGCCGCGACGCTGATCAACTACACGGTGTCACCCGCGTTGGACGTGACGGCGAGCAACTACAGTTACTACTGGGTGACCGCCACCGATTTTTCGGGCAATGAAGGCAAGCCCGCGAAGGTGAACAAATCCACCGGCGTTGGGGATACCCCGACCCCACACGTGTTGAGCGTCTCGGCGTATCCCAATCCGTTCAATCCAGAGACAACGGTGCGTTACACGCTGCCTGCACGCTCACACGTGCGCATCGACATCTTCGATTTGCGCGGCGAGCGCGTCGCCACGCTTGTCGATCGCGACCAGGAGGCGGGAGCCTTCACGATCGCGTGGCGCGGCGTGGACGATTCCGGGATGAGCGTGGGATCGGGAGTTTACTTCGCGAAGCTCTCGGCACAAGGCGCCGTGCGGACGTACAAGCTCACGCTGCTCAAGTAGCGCGCTCTACGCCCGCCCGGGCCCTCCTGCGTTGATTGGACAACCGGCGCCGGCTTGCATGCCGGCGCCGGTTCCTGACGCGGTCGTCGTGACCCGCGATCAGGTCGTCTTCTTCTGGAATTCACCATTCGTCACGGTGAGACCCATGTTCTTCGCGGGCGTGTCGACCCGAATCCTCGACGGATAAATGGTGCCGTCGGCAAGCGACGACATGTCGGCACTCAGGTTGACCACATCCTTGGCACTGGCCAGGTAGCTGTTCACGCTCACACTGGTAAGCTGGTTCGACGACGGGTTGAGCTCGAATGTCACCTGGTCGCCCGGCTTCTGGTAGTCCCTGAATATCAGGCGCACGTGGTCACCTTCGGTGCTCGTGGTCATCTTGCCCGCTTCCTTGCGCAGCCGGGCCGGATCGGCCGGAATATAGGAGCGCATCAACGCCACAGCGCTGTGCTCGTAGGCCTGCAGTTCCGCTTTTTCAGCGCTGGGAGTCGCGCCGCGAACGCCATTCATCTGCGAATTGGCGGGCACCGGCTCTGGCGTGCGCACGAGCTTCCCGGTCCCGTTGCACGCCACCGAATTGACAATTGTCGATTTGTCCTCGCCCTTGAGGCTGACGACAATCGTCTCCTTCCAATGATACTGGCGCAGGTTGTGCGCGCTCTGCTCCAGGTCCTTACGGACGGCCGCGAGATGCTCATCCGCGGCAGGGGCGGCGGACGCAGGCGTCGCCGCGGGCGCCGATGCATGGGCCGGCGTGGAGCTCGTCGCGTGATGAGAAGAATTCTTAGTCGTCGATGCATTCGCAGCGGCGACGAGCGCCAGCGCAAGAGCGCCGGCAATCAATGGGAACCAACGTAATGCTTTCACAGGGCAACCTCCTTGTCGTCCGGCACAGGTGCGCCCAAGTTTCTGAGAACGGTGGACATCACCGCCAGGGGATGGACGCTCGCGCGATTCGCAGCGGAATTGCCGGACCCTATACCGGCAATAACACGCGAGCCCGAAAACGGTTCCGGACATTTGTTGGGTAGATGACAGGCGCGACCGCGGCTACTGCCGGTCGTGGGATGGCAGGAATGCTATTCAATCGATGGTGGAGGACTCGGTGGCCATGCCTTTCCCCCTGCTTACAAACCGGATATAGAGGCAGGGACGATACTGCTGTGCCTCGTCCCGGTTCTGGACGGAAACCATTTTCCAGCGTGGGCGTTCCAGGGCGAAGACGTCCTGCAGGAACGCGGTCTGCATCGGCCATCCTTCGATCGCGCACGTGGTAAGCGCCTGCTCGTGGTCGAGCCGGTACGTACTCATGTCAACCAGCGTGCGGTAACTCGTCGTCATGTGATGGAACCGCTTGTCGCTGTCATTCACCGCCGAGATCTCGCCGCACACAATGATCACCGCGGTTGCTGCCACCGCTGTGCGCGCAACCATCGGCCAGGGCGCGCGCTTCCACACACCCACCAGCAACGACACGATGCACAGGGATGCACCCATGGATGAGAGATAGTAGTAACGATCGTGCGTGAGCCAGTCGGTGGTGAAGAAGCGAATGCGAAACGGCGCCATGGGCAGCATCGCAATCACCAGCCACGCGATGGCGAAGCACACTTCGCGGCTGCGCTTGAGCCGGGCGCCCGCCGCGACCCACAGCACGATCAGCGGCACGGCGAGAATCTCCGGCCATAGAGGATGCGTGGGCACCGGAATCGAGCGAGCGGTGTGGGTGAGACTCGCGAGACTCCACGGATAGAATTGATACAGCAGCCCGCCGGCGAGATTGCGGAAGATGTGCAGGCCGGGGCCCCAGTTGGGTTGCGTGAGGTGCTTCATCACCAGCGTGCGCACAATCACGTACACGATCGTGATCGACGCGAACATCCCGATCGATGTGCGGTCCGGAAGCATGTTCTGGCGACGGCCGAGATAGAGGGCAATCAACGCGAGGAGCGCGACGCCGATCAGCGCGTCTTCCTTGGCCGCCAGCGCCAGCGCGAAGAGCACGGCGGCGGCAACCTGGCGCCGAAGCGTGCGCGGCATGTCCACGAGCACAAGCATCGATGCCAGGAGCAGCAGCGTCGACACCAGCGTGGTGCGCGCCGAGATCCATCCTACTGCTGCGTAGTGGGTCGACGTAATCAGAAAGAAGAGCGCCGTTCCCGCCGCTATCGCCCGGTTGCGCATGAGGCGCGCGAGCAGGTGGAACACGAGCACTCCGTTGGTGAGGTGGAGTGCCAGGTTGGTGGCGTAGTAGGCGGGGATGTTCCCGCGCATCGTGCGCTCGGTGACGTAGAACATCACGTTCATGAGCGGCCGGAAGAATCCGAACACCTGGAACGTGAGCAGATTGCCCGGCGTCATCTGGTAGCGCGCCTGGCTCATCCAGCGAAAGTCGTCGTTGTAGAGATAGGCCCCGGAGAGGTGGCGGAAAGCGATGGCACAGGCGGCCGCCGCCAGCACATAGAACACGATCGTGAAGTTACGCTGAACGAACGCGCGCATCGAGACGCGGATTGTACTACAAAGGTTGTGGCTCCGAAATTGTCCCTGGCACGGGGCATGCCTGGGCCACTGCATGGGAATGAAATCATCTGAGTGGGCGCCACCGCACTGTCCCAATCCGAACTGTCGCTACTTCAACACGTTCTCGCGTGAGTGGCCTTACAAACGCAAGGGATTCTACTTTCGAGAGAGCTCGCCCTGTCGTATCCAGCGGTTTACATGTCTGGCCTGTCGGCGTCACTTCAGTACCCAGACGTTCTCGGTCTCCTACTGGCAAAAACGCCCAAAGTTGATTCCACGCA
>DATEHD010000315.1:0-3707 GCA_035279765.1 Candidatus Krumholzibacteriia bacterium
ATCAGCGCCCGGCGAATCTTGTCGCCCTGGACATTATAGGTGCCGGAGGAGGTCCGGATCTCCAGCTGCCAGACCCGGCCGGACTGCGTGCGCTGGGCGATCCTCATGTCCACCAGCTCGCCCACCGAGCTCGCCGGCACATTGAGGAGCGCGGGCAGCGTCTGGCGCAGCGTGTTCCCCAGCGCATGCCCCGAGAACGAGTAGCACCAGCGGAAATTCTTGGCGTCGGCGCAGAAGCTCGCTGTCCCGCCGGACGGGCGATCCAGCGATCCGTGCAGAAAGGGTGCGTCGGGCCGGTCCGGCCACACCGTGCGAATATCCGACGTGTGTCCTCCGCAGGTGGCGCTGTAGTACGCATCGCACAGCGCACCGCGATATGACAGCACGAGCCCGCGCGTCTCCTGCACCGCTGACGATGCCAGCCGGCTCTGCTTTTCCCTCCCGCGGTAGACCTGATCCATCACGCCGGATTCGACATCGAAGGGCTGATCACGATTCAGATTCATGCGCGAGAGCGCATAGGTACGCGCCGCGACCGTCTGCGCTTCCACCGCCGCATATCCGTCGGGACCGGGTTCGCCGATCTCGTACGGCACCACTCCCTCGAGGTACGTCTCCAGTGGCACCAGGTTGATGAGATCGATGCCGTTGCTGTCGTTGGGACGCGCCAGCACACGGCCAGAGTACCACACCCCGCCCACGGAGAGCGGCGCGGCGCCCGCATCGATCACAACGGCCGCCGGCGAATCGACGCTTTCCCCGCTGGCAGCGACGCGCACCTGCAGACCACGCGCCGTGCGCGCGATCGAAACCGTTCCGCCGCGGCTGCTGGAAAGCAGCGTGGCACCTCCGCCGCCGGTGACCTTCACAGACCCGGTGCTGGCCACAGTGGCACTGCCGCTGCTGGAGAGAACCAACACACGGATGATGGGCTCCGCGCCGCTTCCCGTAACCTTATTAACAGCCGCAGGACCTCGCCCCGCGTGCGGACCCGTGGACCCTCCAGTGCTCGCGCAACCGGCAACGAGGAGCAATATCACCATGATGCCGAACAAACGATGCATGTCATCCCCTTGCAATAGTACCCAGCACCAGGGCGCGCGACGCACCCGTCACGGCTCGAATCACATTGGGGCGGCCCAGCAATGCTTCGCGCGCGAGAAACGCAAAGTCGACGGCTTCCTTGGCCTCGGCGGGGATGCCGAGTGCGTCAATGGGTGCGATCAGAATGCCTTCCAGTTCGCGTTCGAGACCGGACATGATGGCGCGATTACGGGCGCCTCCACCGGTGACGAAGATCTCGTCGACGCTGTCTGCGGGCAAGAACCGCCTGAGCGCGTCCACGATTCCAATCACCGTGAGCCGTGCGGCGGTTGCCATCGTGTCTTCACGTGACAGCCCTTTGGCCTCGGACGCGTTCCTTAATGTCCACGCGAAGGCGGGACCGAATTCGCGGTGCCCCGCCGATTTGGGCGGCGCAGCATGGAAGAACGGATGGCGCATGAGCGTCGCCACGACTTCTTCCGAGGGCGTTCCCGCCATGGCGTGCACGCCGTCCTCATCATAGTCGCCGTCGCCCGGAAACAGCACGCGATAGAGGGCGTCGCTCACCATGTTCCCCGGCCCAGTATCAAACGCGATTACATCTTCCGGTGTTCCACCCGCGGGCAAATAACCGAGGTTGGAGATGCCGCCGATGTTGAGCACGACGCGGTTGGTTTTCTCTCCGCGGCGCAGCATGTAGTCGCAGTACGGCACCAGCGGTGCACCCTGCCCGCCGATGGCCACGTCGCCGGAACGGAAATCCCCCACCGTGGTGATGCCGGTGAGCGCCGCGATCATGGACGGCGGCCCCAGCTGCAGTGTGCCCGCCACCAGTGCGCCGCTCCCCGGCGGCACGTGCGCCACCGTCTGGCCGTGCGCACCGATGAAGTCCACGCTGTGCGTGTCGATCTTCGACGCGCGGCATACCGCGAAATAGGCGTTGGCGAAGGCAATCGCCACGCTGCTGTGCAGCATCGCGATGTCCTCCGCGGTGAGCTGCGCGCCGGAGGCGGCATCGCCCAGCGCATCGCGTAGCTCCTGCGGGTACGGGCTCGACACGAATCCGCGCAGCTCGAGACGCGGGTGAACGGTGTCGAGATTCATCGCCACCACGGCGGCGTCCACACCGTCCATCGACGTGCCCGACATGAGCCCCACGGCAAGCACGCTCTCTTTCCCCGCCAGTGACGGCCACATGCTCGAACTCATCGGGTCATCCCCGTGGTGAGACCGCCAATGATGCGGCGCTGGAAGATCAGGAATGCCAGCACCACGGGCAGCGCCGAGAGCACGGCGCCCGCCATCAGGTGTCCCCAGTCGATCGAGTACGCACCCTGCGAGAGAAGCGCAAGCCCCACCGGCAGCGTGCGCATCGTCGTGCTGTTGGTCAGGATGAACGGGAACAGGAACGAATTCCAGTTGGTGAGGGTGGTGTGAATCGCCACCACGGCAAGCACCGGTGTGAGCATGGGAAACACGATCCGGAACAGGATGAACATCTCTCCCGCGCCGTCGATGCGCGCCGCTTCTTCGCAATCGGTCGGAATGCCGAGCAGGTACTGGCGGATGAGGAAGATGTTGAACGGATCGACGAGGAACGGCAGCGTGAGTGCCCAGTAGCTGTCGATGAGCCCCATGCGTTGCATCTCGATGTAGAGCGGCACCAGGATGACCTGCTTGGGCAGCATGATTGTAGACAGCACCAGGAAGAAGAGCATTTTCGCGCCGCGGATACGATAGCGCGCAAAGGCGTACGCGGCCATGGTGCAGAACACCAGGTTCCCCGTCACCACGATGGCCGCCACCACCAGGCTGTTGACGAAGTAGCGCGTGAACGGCCCCGAATTCCACACATCGGTGTAGTAGCGCAGATTGAGCCCGTCCGGCGTGCGCAGCGACACCGCGATCATCCACGCCAGCGGATAGGCCATGAGCAGAATGGCCACGGCGAGCACGAGCCAGCGCAACGCGCGGGTCATGCCGGCACCCCGCGTGTCTGCACCGGCGTCTGCGAGCGCATGCGCCGCAGCGCAAATACCGAGAACACGCCGGAGAGAATGAACACCGCGTATGCGATGACACTCGCGTAGCCATAATCCAGGCGCCGGAACGCGGTGTCATACAGCATCGTGACCAGGGTATTTGTCGACCCGAGCGGTCCGCCCTGCGTCATGAGCAGCACTTCCACGAACACCTGGAAGGAGCGGATGGTGTTGATCACCAGCACGAACCCGATCGCCGGCTTGAGCATCGGAAACGTGACATGGCGAAACGTGGCCCAGTGTCCCGCGCCCTCGAGCGAAGCGGCTTCATAGAGCGATTCCGGGATCGAGGTGAAGGCCGCATAGAGAACGAGTGCGTAGTATCCGACGGCGGCCCACACATCCATGGCCATGATCGCGGGCAACGCCGTGGACGGATCGGTGAGCCAGCCGTGCGTCGGCAACCCGATCGCGCGCAACGACTCATTGAGCGTGCCGCCCGGAGCGTAGAAGAGCTTGAAGAGCAGCGCGATCACCACCACGGACAGGATGGATGGCAGGAACATCGCCGCCTTGAACACATCTTTCATGGGAAGCGGCGCATGCAGCAGCCACGCCAGCGCGAGTGCCAGCGTCGTTGTCACCGGCACGGTGCCGATCACGAAAAAGAGCGTGTTGCGC
>DATEHD010000316.1:0-2356 GCA_035279765.1 Candidatus Krumholzibacteriia bacterium
ACCGGTTGGGCCGATCAGGAGGATGTTGCTCTTGTCGAGCTCCACCTCGTTGTCCCGGCCCGAATGCGAGTTGATGCGCTTGTAGTGGTTGTACACGGCAACGGCGAGGGTCTTCTTGGCGCGGTCCTGCCCGATCACGTATTGGTCCAGCACATCCTTGATTTCGGACGGTATGGGGACCTGCGTGATGGCTTCGGCGACTTCGCGCTCTTCGTCCTCCGCCAGGATCTCATTGCAGAGGGCGATGCATTCATTACAAATGTAGACCGACGGGCCGGAAATGAACTTCCGGACCGAATCCTTGGATTTCCCGCAAAACGAGCAGCGGAGGTGCTTATCGTGCGACATCGTATCTTAGTATGGGATAGGAGCACCTAGCGGCGCAAGTCACTTCTTTGCCTTCCCATCTTCTTTGATTTCCTCGTAGTTCGAAATGACGTGATCCACCAGGCCGTAATCCTTCGCCTCTTCGGCCGACATGAAGCGATCGCGGTCCATGTCCTTTTCGATGGTTTCGACCGTCTTGCCCGTGTGCTTGGCGTACAGCTCGTTCAGCTTGCGGCGCAGAAACAGGATTTCCTTGGCCTGGATCTCGATATCGGCCGCCGTGCCCTGCGTGCCGCCCGAGGGCTGGTGCATCATGATGCGCGCGTGCGGCAGCGCCGAGCGCTTGCCCTTGCGGCCCGCCGCCAGCAGGAACGAGCCCATCGACGCCGCCATCCCCATGCAGATCGTGTTCACCGGCGCGCGCAGGAACTGCACGGTGTCGTAGATCGCCATTCCGGACGAGACGATCCCGCCCGGCGAGTTGATGTACAGGTAGATGTCGCGCTCCGGGTTGTCGGCATCCAGGAACAGCAGCTGGGCGATGATGATGTTGGCGACGTCGTCGTTGATCCCGGTGCCGAGGAACACGATGCGGTCCATCAGCAGACGGCTGAAGATGTCGTAGGTCCGCTCGCCCCGGCTCGAGCGCTCGATGATGTACGGCGGATAGATGTGGCTTTCGCTCTTCGTCACGCTTGCTCCACGGTGGACTGCGACAGGAGATAGGTGAAGACCTTCTCCTCGGTGATGCTCCGCACGACATCGCGGAGCCGCTTGGCCTTCTCCAACGACGCATACAGCTCGGCCGCCTTCATGCCGCGCCGCTCGGCGAGCTGCTGGATCTTTTCGTCCAGCTCGGCCTCGGTCGCCTGCAGCTTCTGCGCTTCGACGACGGTATCGAGCACCAGGTCGCGCTTCACCTGCGACTCGGCGACCGTCTGGAATTCCTTCGCGAACTGCGGCCAGCGGTCCTCGGGGATTTCATACGCCTGCGCGTACGCGCCGAGCACGCGCTCGACCAGCGGCCGTGGCGCGACCACGTTGTTCGCGTCGACGATCTGCTGTACCAGTTCGCCGCGCACGCGGGCGTCCGCCTCGCGCTCGGCTTCTTTCTGCAGATCCTCGGTGACCGCTTTGCGGAGCGCGTCGACCGACTCGAAGTCGCCGATCTCACGCGCGAACGCGTCGTCGAGGGCCGCGAGCTCCTGCCGCTTCACTTCGCGCAAGCTGACCTTCACGTCGCGCGTCTGGCCGCGCTTCGCCTCTTCGGCAAAGTCGTCGGGGAAGCGGACGGTGGCCTCGACGGACTCACCGGGCAACAGGCTCATGATGCGTTCTTCGACGTCCGGAATCGCGCGGCCCTCCCCGAGCACGAACTGGAACGGCTGCGGATCCTTCTCTTCACCGTTCTCGCGCGTGGCGATGATCACGTCGACCAGATCCTTCGGCTTGGGCTTCTCGCCGGCGACCGGCGTCCACGGGGCGCGCTGCTCGCGCAAGGCGTTGATCTGGGTGTCGACCTGCGCCTCGGTCACCGCGTTCACCGTGCGCGTCAGGCGGAAGTTGCCGAGCCGCTCCAGCTTGAGCTCGGGCTTCAGCTCGACGTGGAACTCGAAGGTGACGGGGCTGCCCTCTTCCCACTTCAGGTTGTGGATGTGGGGATCGGTTATCGGCTTCAGCTCTTCCTGCTTCTGCGCGACGCGCCAGCTCTCCTGCACCAGCTCGCGCAGGGTCTCCTGGCGGATGTCGTCGGCGAACTTCTTTCGCACCACCGCCGGCGGCGCCTTGCCCTGGCGGAATCCCGGCAGCCGCGCGCGCTGCTGATAGAACTTCATCGCGCGCTCTTCCGCAGCTTTGACGTTGTCCTGGGGAATCGTCACTTCAAGCGACGCCTCTCCGGGTTCGACCTTGGTCTTCTTTACGAGGATCTCTTGCATGTCGCAGGTAATCTAACCCTATAGGGAAGCTGGTCGCGGGGAGTTGGTCCTGCACGTCTGTACGTCTGTACGTCTAGTCTTGCAGTGCGACC
>DATEHD010000317.1:0-2155 GCA_035279765.1 Candidatus Krumholzibacteriia bacterium
CGCGACCCGTGGATGTTTCCGAGCCGCCGCGCGCCATCGTGGTTGTCGGCGGCACTACAGCGGCGCCTCGAGCGCGACGTGGTCACCAGCGCCGACGGTGTCGTCGCCAACACGCAGGGCAATCGCGATGCACTGCTGGAAGGAAACCCCGGCCTCGATCCGGCGCGTGTTCGCGTCTCGACCAACGGGTATGATGCGTCGCTCTTCGGAGACAGCTCGTTTCCGGACCGGCCGGCGGAGACGGCGGATATCACCTACGTCGGGGAAGTGTATGCCGGCATGCTGGAGCGCTATTGCGCGGCGGTCGCCGCCATCCGCGCGCGCGACGAACGCCACGTTCCGAAACTTGCGGTGTACGGAATGATCGAGGATGGCGAACGGCGACGAATCGCCGGCATGGGACTCTCGGCGTATGTCGAAGACCGGGGATTCGTCTCCCACGAAGCGAGCATCAACGCCATGAAGAACGCGCGCTCGCTCCTGGTGCTGCTGCCGGACGAGGAACGCTGGAAGAGCTGCGTGCCAAGCAAGCTGTACTGGTACCTGGCGGCGCGCCGTCCCATCCTCGCCCTGGTCCCCGAGGGCGACACGTCGCAGGTGGTGCGGGAGCTGGGCGCGGGCGAGGTACTTTCCGGCCCCGTGAGCGACATCTCACAACGGCTCGAAGCATTTGTGGAGCGCGCGCGCACAACGCCGATTCCGTCGCGTAACGGCGACACGGCCGCGCGCTATTCAATGGATACGATCGTGGACGGGCTGGAGCGCGTGCTGCGGGAGGTGAGCGATGGAAATCCCGCGTGAACGGCGTATCGCCGTAGTGGCCGTTTTCATCGGCGCCTGCGTCCTGGCGCTCGCCTTCACGCTGGTGGCGATGAAGTCGCTGCCCATCGCGATCGCCGGGTGGGGGGGCATCATTGCCCTGGTCATGTTGTTCATCGAGCCCTTCATCGGCCTGGTGAACTATCTCGCGTTCCTCTATATACGACCGCAGGACTTCGTGCCCGCGCTGGAGGGCATGCCCATCATGCTCATGCTCGGCGTCGGCACCGCGGCGCTGGTGATCCTCCACCGCGCCGTTCGCCACCGTAGGCTCGTAGTTGCGCGCGTGCCGCAGAGTCTTTTCGTGCTCTGGTTCTACGCCGCCATCGTCGTGTCGCAGCTTGCAGGTTTGCACCTCCACGGCGCGTTCGCGGCCTCGCTCGAGTTCGTGCCCACCGTGGTGATGTACTTTCTGATCGTGGAGCTCGTCGACTCCTGGAAGCGCGTGAAAATCATCCTCATCCTGCTCCTCCATCTCACGCTCGCGCTGGCCGTCCAGGGCCTCGTCATGCACGTCACGGGCAGCGGGTTCGGCGGCAAGCAGGCGTACGAAGGGCGTATTCAGGCCGTCGGCATCTTTTCCGATCCCAACGACCTTGCGCTCATCATCAATGCGGTGCTGCCGCTCGTCGTGCTCTGGTTTCTGCAGTCGCGGAGCGTCCTGGTCAAGCTCTACTCGTTCGCGGTCTCCATCCTGTTTGTGTACGCGATCTTTCTGACGGCATCGCGCGGAGGCCTGTTGTGCCTGGGGCTCATGGCGATTCTGCTCGGCATGCGCAAGTTCGGCAAGATTGTGGGGGTGGCCGGAGGGATCATGGTGATGGGGGCACTGCTGGTGCTGGGGCCGCGCATGAATACCATCTCGCCCGAAGAAGCATCGTCGTATGGACGCCTCGAGGCGTGGGTGGTGGGAATGGGGCTCTTCAAGGGTTCGCCGCTCTTCGGCGTGGGCTTCGGCAATTTCATGGAGTATCACTTCCGAACGGCGCACAACTCCTTCGTCCTGTGCTGTGCCGAGCTGGGCCTGCTCGGGCTCTACCCGTGGATCATGCTCATCTTCATGTCGATCAAGAACACGCGCTTTGTCGAGAAGCAGCTCCGGGTGGAGAAGCAGCGTGACCTGGCCATGTATACGTACTCGACCGAGATGGCGTTGATCATGTTTGTGAGCGGTGCGCTGCTCCTGTCACGTACCTATCATCCCTCGCTCTTTATTCTGTTCGGAATGTGTGCGGCGATCACGCGCGTCTACGTCAAGAACAGTGACCAGCGCTATGCTCTGATCGAGAAGCGCGATTTCATCGTGGGGCTCGTGATTACCTTCTCGAGTGTCATC
>DATEHD010000318.1:0-7066 GCA_035279765.1 Candidatus Krumholzibacteriia bacterium
CTCGATTGCGACATCCCCGGTTCCCGTAGCGACATCAAGGACGTGTTCACCGGGCTTCACGTTGCACGCGTCCACCAACTGCCGCCGCCACCGCCGATCGATATTGAGACTCAGCGCGTGATTGAGAAAATCGTAGCGGTGCGCAATCGCCGTGAACATCCCCGGCGTGCGGGACTTGTCGGCGAGAATGGCTGCCTCGTCGCGGCGCGGGGTGGTCGTGGTCAATTCGCCACCAGCTTCAAGATTTTGGTGGGGGTGTCGCTCGGGTCGTGAGCACAGAGGTAGATCTCGTCGTTTTCATCCACACCGAAGGTCGAGATAAACGCGTGCGCGTTGGCGAGCAGACGGTTGACCGCCTTGCCGTTCTCCATGCGCAGTGCCCACACGTTGCCCGAGCCATAGTCGGCGTACACATACCATCCGACCAGATCGGGGAGCGCTTTGCCGCGATACACGTATCCGCCGGTGACGCTGATCCCCTGCGTGCGGCCGTACTCCCAAACCGGGTCGACCAGGTCGTGCGCGGTCTTGCACAGATCGCACTGTTGGCTTGCCGGTTGAAAAGCATGCGCCGCCTCGCGGCAGTCCCACCCGTAGTTCTTCCCTTTCTCGATGATGTCTATCTCCTCGTAGGTGTTCTGTCCGACGTCACCGGTCCACAGCTGTCCGGTGGCACGATCGAACGAAAAGCGCCACGGATTGCGCAGGCCGTAAGCGTAGATTTCTCCACGCGCGCTCTCAGGCCTGTCGGTTGCCACCAACGGTCGCGGAGCAAACGGATTGTCGGGGGGAATCGCGTACGGCTTCTTCGACACATCGATGCGCAGCAGCTTGCCCAGGAGTGCGCGCACATTCTGCGCGTTGCCCTGCGGATCGCCGGCACTGCCCCCGTCCCCCAGCGCAATGTACAGCATGCCATCGGGTCCGAATGCCACCTGGCCGCCGTTGTGGTTGGTGTAGGGCTGGTCGATCTCGATCACGGCTTCTTCGCTCGATGCGATACCGCCGCTCTGCTTGGCCGGGGCGGTGAAACGTGACACGCGCGTAATGCGCTTCAGAATGGGCTCCGGCATGCCGCCATTCGCCGTCATCCAGGACGCTGTGTAATCAACGAAGAACTCGGGGTGTGAGCCGAAATCCGAATGAAACGCGAGCCCCAACATGCCCATCTCGTTGCCGCTGTGGTCGACGCGCGAGCGGAGGTCGAGGAACACAGCGCTCGTCTTGACCCCGGGGGCATTGTTGAAGACGCGAATGACGCCGTCCTGCTCGACAAGAAAAAGACGATGGCTGCCGTCGCGCGCACTCTGCAAATCGGTGGGCCGCTTGAACGTAAGATTCGGAAACGCTTCCACCACCGAGTACGCGGGGGACGTCTGTGCATGCACGTGCGACGCCGGGAGGAGCGTTGCGAGTAACAGTATCGATGCGACGCAGAACCTCACTGGGCCGGGGCTTTCTTCACAATTCGATACAGGGCGCTGGGGGTTCCATCGGCGAAGTAGCCCGCAACGTAGAGCTCCTGATTCTCTCCCACGCCGAACGTCGTAATGAACTGGTCCGTGTCTACGAGCTCGGTGTTCTGCCTGGTGTTCAGGTCGAGCGCCCAGATCTGACCGGTGTCGAAGTCGCCGTAAATATACTTCGTCGGTATTCCGGGCGTGGGGCCGTGGTAAACATAGCCACCCGTGATCGATTCCGCCTGCCCGGGAACGTGAGCGTACACGTAAATCGGATCGATGAAGGGTCCCGCCGCTCCGCACAGCGGCGACGACGCATTCTCGTTCTGGTCGTACGCGAGCAATCCCTCTCGACAATCCCAACCGTAGTTGCCGCCCTTCTGGCCGATGTCGATCTCTTCGTAGTGGCGCTGGCCCACGTCGGCGACGATGAGCCTGCCGCCATCGAACGAAAAGCGCCACGGATTGCGGAACCCGTAGGCCCAGATGTCTTCGCGGTATCCCGAGCTGTTTCCCACGTACGGATTGCCCGCAGGAATGCCGTAGTACGGCGCCGTGTCGACATTCTGGTCCACGTCGATGCGCAGAATCTTGCCGAAGATGCGGGATCGATCCTGGGCGTTGTTGTTGGTGTCGCCGGCGCCACCTTCGTCTCCGACTCCAATATAGAGATATCCATCCGGTCCGAAGGCGAGCGCGCCACCGTTGTGGTTGGGAAACTGATCGGCGAATTCGTACATGATCTTCTCGCTCGATGGGTCCGCCACATTGGCGTCGGCGCTCACGTGGAAACGGGAAACGCGCTCGAGGCGCGCGGTCGGCGTCCCGGCCGTGTACATCACAAAGAAATAGCCGTTGGTCTCGTACTGCGGGTGGAACGCAACCCCCAGCATCCCGAGCTCGCTGAAGCTCTCGTAGTTGACCTCGGACGAAATGTCCAGAAACGTCTTCACGCTGTCGGGCGACTGGTCCGGAAAGACGAGAATCTGCCCCGTCTGCTGCGTCACGAAGAGCCGGTTCGAACCGTCACCGGCGTTCTTGATGTCTGTCGGCCGCGAGAACGTGAGTTTGGGGAAGGCGTTGGCGGTGGTGTACGAATCGGTCGCACCCCCGCCACCCGGCCCGGAGGAATTGTCACTGCAGGCAAGCACGCCGCACACGAGCAGCAGGCCGAGAATTCGTTTCATGACGCAGGCTCTCCCATCCAGCGGTCGAGGACCGACTCCATCAATCGGTGCGAGGACGCGTAGTCTCGTGAGGAATCTCTCATTTCCGCGACGGTCTGGACATAGGGACCTTCCGGAAGCTCGGACCCGTCATGGTCGCACATGGCGGCGACGTCCTCCGGAGTCACCTCGAGGTGAAACTGGATGCCGATCACCTTGGCGCCAATCACGAACATCTGTTGCTCGCAGGCGCCGGTGCGCGCCAGGTTCACCGCACCCGCCGGGAGATGAAAGGTATCGCCGTGCCAGTGAAAAACACTAATGAGATGCGGGAGCGCAAAGCTCGCCACGCCTTCCGGCGTGGCCTCCACCGGGAACCATCCGATTTCCTGAAAGCGATTGCGGTACACGCGTGCGCCGCTGACGTGCGCAATCATCTGGGCGCCGAGGCAGATGCCCAACACGCGCTTGCCTGCTTCCAGCATGGCGCCAATCAGGTGCTTCTCGCCTTTCATCCACGAATGCTGCGCATCGTCATGCACGCCCATCGGCCCGCCCATGACAATGAGTGCTTCGACATCGGACGGGGACGGCACGGGATCGTGCGCGAACAAGCGCGTCATGGTCAGATCATGGCCGTGGGCGGCGTACCAGGTGGTGATATACCCGGGCGATTCGAATGGCACGTGCTGCAGGCAGTGGATACGCATGGCTAGTGAGATTGCTCGTTCAGCGTCCAGTCGAACGGCGCGAAGGTGATACGATTGTCGGCTGCAGCGAGGAACCCGCGATCATCGGCGCTCACGTAGCGCGATGCAAACGCGCGCACACCCGCGCCCTGGAGCGCTGCGGGCGGTGTGCGCGGCGCATCGGCGGGTGCAAAGTCTTCGGCGTACTGCCGGAATATCTCGGACACACTCACTTCGTTCGCGCCGCGGTCGACTCGGAACTGGCGTGGGTCGGCAAAAAACTTGCGCGCCTGGTCGTCCAGCTGCGCGTCGAGCTTGGAGCCTTCGTATGGTTCCGCACGCAGCGCCGGCGACGAAACCGCCGCATCGGTCAGGGCCAGGTGAAAGCGCGCGTCGTGGAAGTCGCGGCGCAGGATCTTGGTTTCGATGTAGCCGAGCGTGAGGAGCTGTCCCATCACTTTTACGCGATTGAAATCCCAGACGCCGTGGATCTGTTTGAGGCTGTTCGCGGGCCAGGAGCCGTTGGGGATGGCCGGCACGATGGGATAGTTATCGACGACCGC
This sequence comes from Candidatus Krumholzibacteriia bacterium, assembly GCA_035279765.1. Taxonomy (GTDB): domain Bacteria; phylum Krumholzibacteriota; class Krumholzibacteriia; order WVZY01; family JAKEHA01; genus JAKEHA01. Next base: position 3,879 of record DATEHD010000318.1, read on the forward strand.
GCGCAGGGTGAGTGCGTTGTACGCGTTGATCCAGAGCGCCAACTTGTCGCGCGTCTGCCACGCGTCGTACGTCTTCGGATCGAGCCGCTCGAGGTATGTGACGAAATCGTCGAGGTCACCGCGCTGCTCCTTGAGGGCGGCGTAATCCACGAGGCCGTGCGCGTCAACGAACGCCATCAGCGCCGCGCGGTACTCGCCGTACTGGGGCGGTGTCGCGGCGGGCGCGCACGCGAGTCCAATCGCCACACACAGCATCATCACGGCCACGATGATGGCCGGCCATCTCAACTTCATGCTCGTGTCCTCACGGTTCATCGGTACGCAGAATAGTACACCACCAGCGGGGGCGCGCGCCCGATGCCTCAGTATAATAGGAAGCGCCTATGCCGGTGCCAGGGCGCGGCGGCGCATTCCGGGCAGGCTCAGCAGGAGCAGAACGTAGAACGGCGCGTACTCAATCGCGAGCAGCCAGTTGGGAAGCACCCAGGCGCCGGTGTCGGTGTAGTAATGCCAAACCGCGTACGAGAGCATCACGAGTGCGCTGAACGCGATCCAGGCGCGGTTCCTGTAGAGCGCAAAGAACGGCGCGATCCACAGCAGATACCAGGGGTACACCGTCGGTGATATGACCAGCGCGCAGCCAACGACGAGGTACATGAAGCGCGTCAGGTCACGCTCGCGCATCGCGGCGACGAGCACGAATGCCCCACCTCCACCAAGCAGCAGCCGCCGCGCAAGGTCCTGGCTCCCGAGAAACGACGAGAGCATGAAAAACGGCGGCCCGTTGAAATACCACGTCGCCGTGTACAGACGAAGACTCGCGAAAAGCTTTGCTCCCGCGTCCCAGAACGGAATGTATCCCGCCACCACGACGAGCAGCACCACCGCCGCGACCGCGTAGTAGCACCGCCGGGCCAGCCACGCCACCGAGGCCAGCGCGAGGTATTTCACGAGCGCCGAAGCTCCCAGCGCCACGCCACTCCACACGCGCCGCCCCGATTCCCACAGTGCCAGCCCGAGCACAAGAAAGAAGGCAGCCATCGCGTCGACGTGACCGGAAAGCCCCGCCTCCACGATCACCAGTGGATTCCACGCGAACAGAAGCGCGTGTGTCTCCGGCACACCACGGCGTCGCAGCAGGCGAAACAACACGAGCGTGGTGCCCAGGTTGAAGAGTGAAAACAGAATTTTGAGCGCGACCGGACCGGAGTGCACCCGCTGCGCCAGCGCAAACGCTCCCTGGGCCAGCGGCGGATAGATGGCCGGCATGTTCTGACGCGCCACCTGGCCATAGTCGGCGTCGCGCAGAGCCGCCAGCGTGGAGTCGTCGGGCGGCGTCAGGAAGGGATTCCCGCCGTGCAGCACGACGCGGCCTTCCCATGCGTAGCGATGAATATCGGTGGAGAGATCGGGCCGCGCCGGGATGACGGACGCCTGCGCGAGAGCACTCACCGCCACCACCATCAGCGCCAGCCGCGCATCCTGAATCCGCGTGCCCAGCACGAGTCGCGCGGCGAGCACATAGGCTGCGAACGCAATGCCGTATAGAACGAGAAAGGTGGCGACGTGCGTGTGCGGCGATGCCATCCGGCCGATGGCAAACATCGACGCGACGAGAACCATCGCGCTCGCTGAGAAGAGGACGCGTTCCCGCGTCATGCTCAGCGCCTCGCGTGAATCAGGGAGAGTCCGAAGACGTAGACGTAGCCGGCGACAAAGAGTCCGAGGTAGGGCAGCGCCGACCAATCGCCGAGATAAGCAAGCTCGGAGAAGGACGCGACCATGTATGTCGCGAGCAGGAGCTCGATGAAGAACGTGGGCTTACGCGCCGATTGGTAGAGCTTCCCCTTCCAGCGGTCGCGGAAGGTTTCGATGTGATACTTGGCCGTGCGCACGAACGGCGTCTCATGCCCCAGCAGCGCTTCCATCACGGCGCCGGCATTGTTGATGCACATGCCCACGCCGATGGCGAGAATCACCGGGATATCGCGCGTACGCAGCTTCCATCCGCTGCCGATTTCGCGCTGCGCCACCGCGTAGAAGACGAACACCGACGCCGTGGTGAGACCGAAGACGAGCGCTTCGAGGGCCAGCGGCGTGCGATGCGACAACGAATGCGCGCGGAGCGCAACCGCGAACGGCATCATGATCGAGAGCACCACCAGCAGCGGATAGCTCAGGTTGGCGCTCAGATGAAACGTCGCCTCGAATTTCACACGCAGGGGCACGTCGCTCTTCCAGATGCGCGGCAGGAGCTTCTTCCCCACCTGGATGGAGCCCTTGGTCCAACGGTGCTGCTGGTTCTTGAAGCCGAAAATATCCACCGGCAGCTCGCTCGGCACTTCGACCTCGGGCAGGAATACGAAACGCCAGCCGCGCATCTGCGCACGGTACGAGAGATCGAGATCTTCGGTCAGCGTGTCGCCTTCCCAGCCGCCGGCATCGAGAATGGCCGAGCGCCGGAACACACCGCCGGTACCGTTGAAATTGAAGAAGCGGCCGGAATAATTGCGCGCGGTGTGCTCGAGCATGAAGTGGCCGTCGAGCAGGAGCGCCTGCACGCGCGTGAGCAGCGAATAGTCACGATTGAGATACGACCAGCGCGTCTGCACCATGCCGATCGCGGGGTCGAAGAACTGCGGCACCGTCTTCTCGAGAAAATCGACGGGCGGCACGAAGTCGGCGTCGAAGATCGCCACCAGCTCGCTGTCCACGCGCTCGAGCCCCGCGCGCAGCGCCCCCGCCTTGTAGCCCGCGCGCGAACCGCGGTGGACGACGTCGATATTGAATCCCTGTGCGCGCAGCTCGGCCACTGTCGCCTGCGCAATGGCGGTGGTGTCGTCGGTGGAATCGTCGAGAATCTGGATGTGGAGCTTCTCGCGCGGATAGCGCATGCGCGCCGCCGCTTCGATCACACGACGGGCCACGTACATCTCGTTATACAACGGAAGCTGAACCGTCACCGTGGGCAGCGGTGCATCGGGCGACGCGAGCACGGGCGCGCGCCGCTTCCATTTGTAGTGGCGGTGGTAGAGATAGAGAATCCAATAGCGGTGCAGTCCATACACGGACAGCACCGCCAGCACCGCGAAGTACGAAAAAACGATTACAGATTGCCAGGGTTGCATTGAAAGCCCCGGGGGCAGCCGGGCGCCGTTCCATTACGGCGCCCGACCCCGGGAATATAA
>DATEHD010000319.1:0-3844 GCA_035279765.1 Candidatus Krumholzibacteriia bacterium
CGGCCACCAGCACATGCTGACTGTGCATCGCGAGGACCTCGCGCTTGCCATCCATCGCATCCTGGACAATTACACGCAGTGGAAGGGACGCACGGTTGTCCTGGGCAATCCCGAGCTGATCACGTTGCGCGCCATGCTCGAGCGCATGCTGGCGGCGCGCCAACGCACAGCGCGTTTTGTGAGCGTGCCGTCGCAACCCGTGCTGCTCGGCCTGCGTTGCGCCGAACGGGCCGGTCTGCGTCTGCAATTTCGCTCCGACAGCCTGCTCACGCTCATGGGAGAGGAGCCGCGCGTCGATCGGGGCGCGCTCGCGGAATTGAACGTTTCCTTCCGATCGCTCGACGACGCACTGCAATCGTGAGCACGAACCGCGAGTGTAACGCGCTGGCGCGCTACCTGGTCGGGCGGCCGTGTCCGGCGGATGTCGCCGACCGCTACCTGCGCGCCGTCGACGAGCTCGATCTGCGCCTCTCGCCCTTCGGGAATGTGCTCTGGCGCGCGTCGTGCGGATTTCGTCCGCTGCTCGCGTGCCTGGATGCGGGGGTTGCGCTGTGGCACCGCGATGGCAACATTCGCCGGCGCCTCCTTGTCATGTTCGCGCTTCTCGAGACATCGCCTGCCAACGCCGACAGGTTCTTGTTCTCAACTCGCAGCGTGCCCGCACATGTGGGCTCTGTGCTTCGGTTTCTCCTGGCGCCGCTCGCAATGCTAATCGGAACACCGCTCGCCCTCCTGTGTCGCCTGGGGGGTAAACAACAATGAGCGAGCGGGTTCTTGACTTCGTCGTGGTAGGCGCCGGCCTCACCGGCGTGCAGGCCGCGCAGACGCTCATTGAAGCGGGCGCGTCGGTTGTCATGCTCGACGGCGGCGCCACCGGCAATCCCGCCCTCGAGCCTCCCGCCGATCGCACGTTTCTGTCGCTGCGCACGCAGGATGACACGCAGCACCGTTATTTCCTGGGCGAGCACATGGAGGCGGTCGCGACACCGGCCGGGCGTCCGGGATCCCAGCTCACGCCCACGCGCAAATTCGTTATGGACGGTGTGGAGCGCTGGCTGCGTTTTCGCTCCGATTCGTTCACGCCGATGGAAACACTCGCGCAGGGAGGCCTTGGCAATGCGTGGGGTGTCGGCTGCTATCACTTTTCCGATCACGACCTGGAGAGCGCGGGACTTCCCGTGGCCGAGATTCGCGAGGGTTACCAGCTGATCTCCGATCGCATCGGTGTGCAGGCCTGCGACGACGACACCAGCCCCTTCTGCGGCGGCGACGTCAAAGGCTTCCAGCCTGTCATGGACATGGATGCCGCCGCCGGCGATCTCTATGCGCGCTACCGCCGTCGTCGCGACTCCATGTTGCGGTCCGGGATGTACGTGGGGCGTCCGGCGCTGGCCGTCCTCACGCAGGCCAAAGACGGCCGGCGTCCCATCAACTACGACAACATGGATTTCTACACCGATCAGCGTGAGACGGCGTACCGGCCGTGGATCACGCTCAACGCGCTCAAGCGCAATCCGCGCTTTGAGTACCGCGGCGACATTGTGGTCACCTCGTTCGCTGAGACTGGCGACGGTGTCGATGTGCAGGGCTTCGTCATGCATGGCAGCGAACGCAGCAGTGTCAGTGTGCGCGCGCGTACGCTGGTGCTGTGCGCCGGGGCCATCGGCTCGATGCGCATCGTGGCGCGCTCGCGCGCGGGGGGAATCGGGCACGCGTTTCCCATTCTCACCAATCCGAACGATTACCTGCTGGGTGTCCAGCCGTCGCGCATCGGCAAAGCGCTGGGCGAGAAGACGTCGTCCTTTGCGCAGCTCGCCGTGTTCTATCGTCCACCGGGCGAAGACGCGGTGGCATACTCGGGCGGATCCATCTACAGCTACCAGGCGCTCATGCTGTTTCGCCTCGCGCGCGAAGCGCCGCTGGCCTTCGCGCTCTCGCGCGACATCCTGCAGTACCTGCAGACCAGCCTGCTCATGATCGGCATGACCTATCCCGACTGGCCGGTGGCGGGGAATTTCCTGAAGCTTGTGCGCGACAGTGATTCGCCGACGGGCGACGTGCTCACCGCCGAATACGACGTGTCACCGCGCCAGGCCATGATGCGGTCGAAGACGCTGGGTGCCATCCGGCGCACGTTCCCGTCGATGGGGTGTATCATCGCGTCGTCGGTGCGGGGGAAGAACGGATTCAGCTCGCACTACGCGGGGACGATTCCGTACTCGTCCGAGGAGCGCGAATTCACCCTCGCGCCCGACGGACGCCTGCACGGCACGCGCTCGGTGTACGTGGCCGACGGGTCCGGATTCCGGTTCCTTCCCGCGCTGGGGCTTTCGTGGACCATCATGGCCAACGCGCACCGGATCGCGCGGCGGCTCGCGCGCGTGTAAACTGGATATACGACGCTGTCCGAATCCTTGACAGTGCGGCCGTCCACTCGTAAAGTCGGCCATCCTTCGAGACGCTAGCTCATCTGGCAGAGCACTTGCCTTTTAAGCAAGTGGTACCGGGTTCGAGTCCCGGGCGTCTCACCAACCGTATCAACGGGTCACGTCCTTGCGGCGTGACCCGTTTTTCTCTTATGGGCAGCGGTTGGTAAGGCCTTCCCGAATGGGGAAAACAAGCGCATCATCGAACCGGAAATGAAAAGCTCACTCTGTGCTCTTCTGTTGGCCCTGGCGCCGGCAACTCAATCACACGCGGCCAGGATGGTGGACCTGGTACTGGGGCCGCAGCCATCCTCCGCCATCGCATTCCGCAATGCGAACTTTGCGTTGCATATTGGCGGCATTGAGAATGATCAGGGCCTGCCCAATGGCACCAAGTCACCGGCCTACGAGTACGCGAAGCCCACTGACTACGCGAAAACGGAATGGCTGCGCGCTGTGACCGGCGAAACGTGGATGGCGGTGCCCGGCACGAACTTTACCGACCTCACGCCCGAGAACCGCGCCGCCATCGTCCGCGCCGAGAAGAAATGGTGCACGCAGGTCGTTACCACCCGCATCATGGTCGATTGCATCATGGAGTGCGCGCCGGGTCAGCAGCAGAATGCCGCCGACCTCATCGAAGAATTGGCCGCCGCCGGTCTCGAAGTCATGATCAACACCGGTGATCCTTACACTGCGAACGAGAAGGACGAGGCCACGCCGTGGGGCCGGATCAACAAGGCAGCCAGTGTGATCTTTATCCAGGTGGCCGTGGATCTGAATGACACCCGCGACGCGCGTGCGCGCTATTTGCTGACGAATGCCGTGGTGACCGCCTGGCTCGCCGCCGGCAAATCGGTCATTGTTGGCATCTTCGACCTCGACGGGAAGCAAGCGGCGCTCGCAAAATCGTATTTCGACTCCAACCTCTTCGCATCTCCGCGGGTTTACGGGCACTATAACCCGAGTTATTCACCCACTGTGAATGTGGGGCTGCAAATTCCGGGCGGAAAGCCGGTGACGGACCCGGCGCCCGCTCACTGATCGCGCGCCGGCGCGGCGGAAGCAGGCAGTGGTGAGCGCATGAACTTGCGAAAGGCCGGACCACGCCAGTTTTGCTATCTTTAGGGCATGACGACCCGCAACGTCAGGCCCTTCGTCCATCTGCGGGTGCTTTCCTCCTACAGCCTCGGACTGGGACTCTCATCGCCCGGCGATGTGTGCCGGCACGCGCGGCGCTCGGGATTCAGCGCGGTTGCCCTCACCGACGTGAGCGGCACCTACGGCTTCGTCGAATTGCACCGCGCGGCGCGCGAGGCGGGCGTGAAGCCCATCTACGGCACACTCGTGTTTCTCGACTGGAATCTCGCCGGTCACGCCGGCGAACCGGTGCAATCGCTGATCGTGCTGGCGCTCGA
>DATEHD010000320.1:0-7263 GCA_035279765.1 Candidatus Krumholzibacteriia bacterium
CGCTGCAAGGCTCGGGTGTCTTCTCGGTGGTCGTGCTCTCCGATGTCACGGAGCCCTACGCATCGCGCATCCGCGCCCTCGGCGTCACGGTGGAATCCATCCCGCGGCGCGCCGGAGCGGATGCGGTGCGCGCCATGGCGCTCCGGCGTGTGCTGAAGAAACTCGACACGCAGATTGCGCACGCGATGCTGGAGTCGTCCGACGCGTACACCTTTCTGGCGTGCCGCTGGCTGCGCATCCCGTTCGCGCTCTCGCTGCGCAGCGATCGCGTCCACACCGCCGGGCCGCGCGCCCCGCTTTTGACGTGGATGATGCGCCGCGCTCCCGCCATGACCGTCAATTCCGAAGTCGGTCGCGAACATCTGCTGCGCCGCGTGGGCGTTCGCCCGGAGCACGTGACGCTGGTTCCCAATATCGTCGATGTGCCGGCGTCGGCGCGCGACACTTCGGCGCTCGAGCCCGTGATCGGCGGCGTGGGCCGGCTGGTGGAGATGAAACGCTTCGACATTCTGCTCGACACCCTTCCCACCGTGCGCCGCACGGTGCCGGATGCGCGCATCGTGCTCGTCGGGGACGGACCGTCCCGCCAGGGCCTCGAGAATCTTGCGCGCCGGGAAGGGATCGCCAACGCCGTGCAGTTCGCCGGCACCGTGGATGACGCAACGCCCTACATTGCAACTTTCGCCTGCCTCGCGGTGACGTCCGCGCACGAGGGGCTTCCCAACGCGGCGCTGGAAGCACTCGCGCTCGGCGTACCGGTGGCCACCGTCGCGGCCGGCGATCTCCCGCGCGTCGTGACCGACGGCGTCACCGGCGTGATTGCGCGCGACGCATCACCGCAAGCCATGTCGGAAGCGATTGTGCGCGTGCTCACCTCGAAGGAGCTGCGTCAGTCGGCGGCCGTCGAAGGGCCCCGTCTCATGCGCGAGCGCCACTCCGCCGAGCACGCACGACAGCAACTTCTCTCTCTCTACTCACGACTCTCATAAGACGTCTCGGATTCAGATGGCCGCGTATCCTGCGTGCCAGATACGAGGCGCGGCGACGACGGCGTACTCCTTGCGGAGCGTACGCCGAGGAGCCGCAACGAAGTAGATGGCCGCAGGGGCGCGGCCAGAAAAGGAGTCGGGCGCCTTCAACCGGTGGGTTGTTGAGGCGCCCGATGGGGAGCTTTGGAGGTGTGGGTTTCGCGTATTCCCCGGAGTCGCACCTAACCGTCGCTGCGGTCTCCGACTTTTTCCTTCAGCTCACGGATCTCCTGCTTCAGATCATCCAGCTCGCGGCGCAGCTCGTCGTTGTCGCCGGGGCCCATGTACATCATGTGCGGCGGCATCGGCGTGCGCATCCCGCGCGGCACCATGTTGCTGCGCCAGCGGTATACACCGTTGCCGGGTGAATCAAATGCAAAGTCGTGCTCCTGCTCGTCCATGGTCGCCTTGAGCGACTGCGTCTTGCCGTGACGGAGCACCGTGATGTCGAACGTGTCGCCCTTGTTGATGTCCTTGAGCGCGTGGCGTACATCCTGCGTGTCCTCGATCTTGTCGTCGCCGACCTTGCTGATGATGTCGCCCGGCTTGACGCCCGCCTTGCCCGCCACCGACTCGTCATCGACGGAGAGAACCAGGAGACCGTCGCCTTTCTTGGCGCCGAAGTAGGAAGCGAGACCTTCGTCCTCGAGAGGACGCGCTTCGACACCGAGGCGCGGACCGCCCATCATCGTGAAGGCGTGCGCCATCGCCATCGGCGTATCGTCGTCACCGAATGACTCCCAGCGCATCGCGTGCTGCTCGGGGCGCTCGCTCACCGTGAGCGTGAGCGACTTCGACGCGCCATCGTGCACGACGTCAATCTTCGCATCCTTGCCCGGAGAGATCGCGCGCACGGCGTCACGCAGCTCGTCGGCAGATGCAACCGTCTTGCCGTTGAAGCGCGTGATCACGTCACCGTCTTCGATGCCAGCCTTGTCGGCGGGCGAATCTTCTTCGACGCCGCTCACCAGCACGCCCTTCTCGACCTTGAGGTCGAGACCCTTGCGCACCTGCGAGGTGAGATCCTGCATGTAAACGCCGATGTAACCCTTGCCGCTGCCGTTGCCGGTCTCAGCACCCGGCGTCTCGGCGTTCGTCTTTTCCTTGCTGCCCTGCTTGGTCCGTTCCTTCGCGATCGCCGCGCCCGACGCGCCCGCGACCGCGATCACCGCGACGACGGCCCATAGCCAGATCGTCGAGTGCTTCCTGCTTCCCGTTTCTGTGCTCATGTCTCGAAGTCTCCTTGCGTTGCTCAAGAACCACGTGGGGGATACCGTGTTTCCAGATGGGGTCGCTGGATTGTACGCAGGAAACGCGGGTCGAGTTCCCGCAGAAGATGGGTCAGGACGGAGTTGTGGACCGGGCCCGGTCTTCCTGGAGGAGATTGCCGATCACGAGCCCGAATGCGATGGGAACCCAGAAAAGCTGGCGCTGGAATATGGTGGCGAACCCGGCGCTGATCCACACGGATATACCTGAGAGCAGACAGTAGAAACAGGCGGTTCGCATCCAGTCCGGGGCGCTCCTCCATTGCTCGCGAACCCCCGCCACCAGGTGGCGCAGGCCCGAGACCATAATAACCAGGAAGCACAGAAGACCGAACACGCCGGTGCCCACCAGGATTTCGAGGTACGAGTTGTGAACGACAATGTGGATGGGCATGGCATAGCCCGCCGTCACAATGAAATTTCCGATCCCGATGCCGGTGAAGGGATGGTGCAGGAAAAGGCTCCAGGCGGTGTGGAGCGCCATCAAACGCATGTATACCGACCAGTCCAGCGTGGTGGTCTCAAACGCGGCGTTGAGGCCGATGACGCGCTCGTACCACACGGAAGGCGCCACAAAGAGGGCAACCGCCGCCACCGCCGCAATGAGCAGATACGACCGGCGGCTCCTCACTTCGCGCGCCAGGATTGCAATGGTGATGATCCCGAGCGGAAACACGGAGCTGCGCGAGTTGGCGGCGAAGAGCGCGGCAATGACGATGAAGAGCGCGAGAATTACGAACGGCTTCACCCAGCCCCGTGACTGCTTCACGGCAAAAACGCCCAGCGGAATCGACGAGCATAGAATCGCGGCCAGGCGGTTGGGATTTTCGTGGGTGGCCACGAAGCGCATCATGTATTCGCTGGTATGCACATAATTCTCGCCGACCGTCTGGATTCCGAGAACCAGGTTCAACACACCGGCGATCACGCATGCCAGCGCGCCCGCAAATACCGCATACATCAACATGCGCAGTTGTTGCGGAGTACGAACCAGTTGCACGATCAGGTACACGAGGAGCAGCATCTTGAGGTACATGCCGATCTCGTAGAGTGCAAACTGCCAGCTCTTCGCCCACAGCATGGTGGTCACGCAGATGAGAAGGAACGTCCCGGCGGAGAGCCAGAACGGTACATCGACGAGACGATTGCGGGAGCCGCGCAGCAGGTCGATCAGGACGCCGGCGAACACCAACATCGTGATCGCTCCGCCGGCGTTGACATAGAAAGAGAATCCGCCGTAGACCCAGATCACGACCAGCCACAGTCCCCAACGCGGCTTGACGAGCAGTGTGGCAACCACGCCGAGCGCTGCCAGGCCGGCGGCGCCGAGCTTCACGTACGACATGAAGCCGCCAACCTTCAGCAGAAAAAAGAGGAGGAACGGAAGGAAGACGGCGGAGGCGAGCAGCCAGCGCTCGCGAGGGCGCGGCGCCGTCGAGAGCGGCGTGCTCACGGTCGCCGGGGGCGCCGTCGCAAACGGGTGAAATCCTGCGCCACGGGTTCGGTCAGCTCACGCACCGCGCTGGTGTGTCCCATGTTGTGCGCCCACGCCGTCCGCACCACCACCACCACGCTGGCCCATCCCACCCCCAGCACAAGCCCGATGATCGCAAAGAGTTTGCGAATGGGGCGGCTGCGCAGGTTCGGCTTCTCCGCCTTGTCCAGCACCTGCACCACCGGCGTGTCGCGCGCCTCTTCGATGCGCGCTTTCTCATACTCGCTGTTGAGCATCTCGAAGACGGTATTCTGAATCTCAACTTCGCGCTTCAGACGCAGGTACTGCAGTCCGACTTCGGGCACATCCTGCAGCGTGGGAATGTAGGAGCGCACCGAATCGTTGTTTTTCCCCTTGGGGTCGGCCTTGAGCTTGCGCAGCTGCGCCACCACTTCGTTGTACTCGGTCTGCTTGCGCTGGTACTCCTCGGAGTTGGTGGAGGTGTAGTGCGTCATGATCTGCAGCTCGGTCTCGAGTGCGATGGCGCGCGAGGAGAGCGTGGTCACGATGTCCATGGCGGACTTGAGCTGCTCGTCGATGTCGATCGTGTTGTGCTGCTGCTGGAATGTCTTCAGGCTGTCTTCGGCATGGCTCAGCATCCCCTCGCGCTCGACGAGCTGGCGATGAACGAAGTCGGCCGTGCGCGCCGCACTCGTCTCCTTGAGCTTGCGCGTGGTCTGATCGAGCAGCTCGACAAGACGATTGGCCATGTCCGCGGCCCGCTGCGCATCCTTGTCCTCAACGGTCATGAACAGAAGTCCGTTGTCCTGCAGCGTGAAGCTCAGGTGCGAGTGCAGTTTTGTAATGGTCTCTTCGATGTTGCGCGTCTTGTAGCGCTTCTTGAGATCAAACTCGTTGATTACCTGCTCGCACACGGTGCGGCTCTTCAACATCTCGACGTACAGCGTTCCCGGAGCAGCCGCGCCCGCCGCCGCGCCCAGGAGCGGCATGCTGATCTGCTGCATGAGCATGGCGTACGGCATCATGCTCGTCTGCTCGGGCGGAAAGATCGTCGTACTCGCGGTGTACCACGAGGGCAGGGCAAAGCTGATCGCTGCCAACAGCACCGCACCGGCGAGGCCGCTGAGGAGGATGAACTTCCGCCACTGGATCAGGGTTCGAAAGAAGAACAGCATTTTATGGTGAGATTACTTCTCGACGGTCCGGCCGTTGGCCGGGAAGGGATTGCTTGTCGACTCTTTGCGCGTGCTCTCGGCTTTCTCCCACATCGACTGACGGCCCCCGATTACAAAGCGTCCCATCGCAACCATGGCCGCAAAATTGACCATGGTGAAATAGAACGGCACCTTCAGCACACCCGGCATCCTTTCACTGCGGCGCATCATAAATCCGGCGAAGGCCGCCGCATAGCACAGGAGCTGGAGGGCGAGGAAGGCCGCAAAATACACGTTGTCACGCGCGAGCACTGCGCTCGAGACGAGAGTTATAACGAGCAGCGCGCCCACACACCAGCGAATAAGCTTGTGCGAGATGAATTGCCACAGGTGCTGCGCGCTCATGTGTGACCGCATGCGCTTCCACGCCGTCAGGCCTCGCATCACCATGCGCACCTTGCGGCCGAATTCTTCCTCCCACAGATCCGTCGCGCGTTCCACCGCCATGGCGCGCGGTTCGTACACGGTCTCATAGCCCAGACTGGCCACATCGAGGGGTGTCTGGAGGTCGTTGCCGACGTCGGTGAACAGATCGCGAAAGAGCGTACGCCGCACAGCGAAGATGGGGCCGTTGGCCACCACCACGCTGCCGATACTGCTCTCCAACGCCTTGATGCGCGATTCATAGCGCCAGTAGAGGCTCTCACTCTGCCCCGCGGAGGTGGCGTCCTCGGCATACCGGTGCCCGCCCACCACACAACCCACGGCCGGATTCTCGAATCGTTCCAAGAGGCGAACCACGGCGTCCGGGGCAAACATGCAGTTGGCGTCGGTGAACACGATGATGTCTTCGACTGCCGCCTTGACGACTTCGTTCAACACGGCGTTCTTGCCGCGACGCCGCTCGAAATGATCGACGACCACGCCCCGGGCTTCGTACCCACGCGCGATCGTCACCGTGCGGTCGTTGGACCCATCCGACGCGACGACGATTTTCATCGCCCCGCGGCGTTCGAGTGCGAGACTGTTTTCGATTTTCTGGCGGATGACGGCTTCCTCGTTGAAGGCCGAAATGACAAGACACACCGAGGGCGTGCGGAGATCGGAGCTCGCCGCGTCGTGGCGCCGGCGCAAGCGCCCGAGCAGGTAAAGGATGGCTGGGTAACCCGCGTATGGGTAGAGAACGAGGGCGAGGCTAGCCCAGAACAGAAACAGCCACATTGACGATCAGCTCCCTTTGGGGTCCGAAATTTTTGCGTTCCGGGCGGCCAGCGCCCGGCAACCTCGGAGTCGATATCAATCGGCGGCTAAGAGGACCTCCGTCCTTCTGTTCTGAGACGTCCGAATACTAACACACGGCTTTTTGCCGTCCAAAATCGTTTTCTAGCGCAGATCATCCAGTGAGAACGCGGAAAAACCGTCTTCGGCGTAGCCCACCCAGAGGGTGTTGGCGTCCGCCGCAAGATCGTTGACGCACTCGCCCGCAATGCCGTCCGCGACATTCCACCAGCGCAGGCGTCCCTGCATGAGACACCCGAAGCCGTCCTCGGTGCCGATGAAAAGGCGCCCCTTCGGATCGAAGGTGATGGCCGTGATGGGGGCCGGTGTATCCCAGGGGCCTTGGGAGGCTCCTCCGGCCGGGCCGACGGCCTGCCAGGCGGCGCGATCCGCGTCGTAGCGATAGAGGTGGTCCCGGGTCGCGGCCACCCAGTCGCCCGCCGGCGTCTGCGCCATGTCCACCACGACCGCGCTGGAGTCCCAGTCGGCGAAGCGCGCCCAGCATCCATCGTGCCCGTGCATGGGCATCGAGCCCACCAGGGCGAAGTCGGAACCGGGATAAGCGCGGGCATCCAGCACCGATCCGGACGCGAGGCGCGGCTCTTCGTAGCGCAGCCATATCTCGCCGTCGTAGCGGTACAACGCGCCCGAACGCGCTCCCACCCATACCATGTTCCGATCGTCGACGAAGACCGAGGCGAAGGCGGCGTCATTGTCGGGAAGGCGCGGGGTGACGTCCGTCCAGCCCGATTGGTCGCGCCGGCTCACGGTCCAGCGACCGGCGGCAAAAACGGCTCCGTCCGGCGAAAATTCGACCGCTTCGGCATCGAGCGGCGACTTTTCGACCGTGACGCCATGGGAGGCACCCGCCGCGTTCATCACGCGGCCGTCACACACGAACCAGGCACTGCCGTGGCCGTCGGGTGCAATCGACGCGACCGACGCACCGGGCAAACCGTCCCCGAGCGCGAGCTTGAAGTCGGCGCCGCGATTGATGGCGATCACGTTGCCGTCAGAAGATCCGGCAAACGCACCCGCGCCGTCGGCGGCAATGACGCGCCAGTCGAGCGCCGGTGCCT
>DATEHD010000321.1:0-17326 GCA_035279765.1 Candidatus Krumholzibacteriia bacterium
GTTTTCCAGGGCATCGTCAACGCTTTCGACACGCCGGCGCGGCAGTCGTTCGCGGTCGACATGGTGGAAGGTGCGCAGGATCTTCCCAACGCCATCGCCATCAACTCGATGATGTTCAATGCGGCGCGTCTCGTGGGTCCCATGGTGGCGGGATTGCTCATCGCGGCGGCGGGTGAAGGCGTGTGCTTTCTCGTGGACGGCGTCAGCTACATCGCCGTGATCGGATGCCTGCTCGCCATGCGCGTCGACTTGCGCCCGCAACAACATGCACAGCGCGATGTGTGGAAAGGGTTGCGCGAAGGCGTCAGCTACATCGCCGGGTTCGAGCCCATCCGGGGTCTTCTGCTGCTTGTCGCCACGGCCAGCCTGCTCGGCATGTCGTACGTCGTGCTGCTGCCGATGTTCGCGCGCGAGATTCTGCACGGCGGCGCACATACGTTCGGCTTTCTCGCCAGCGCAACCGGTGTCGGTGCACTGGCGGGAGCGCTCTACCTGGCGACGCGTCCCTCGGTGCGCGGACTGGGCCGGGTCATCGTCTGGGGCGGGATTCTCTTCGGCGCTGCGCTGGCGGCGTTTGCGTTCAGCAACACACTCTGGCTCTCGTTGCTGACGCTCTTCGCCGCCGGCTTCGGCATGATGGTGCAGAACGCATCCGCCAACACCATCCTGCAAACCATCGTGCACGACGACAAACGCGGGCGCGTGATGAGCTTCTATGCGCTGGCCGTGCTGGGGATGGCTCCGTTCGGAAGTCTCATCGCGGGCAGCGTGGCGGCGAAAGTGGGCGCCCCGTGGACAATCTTCGGCGGCGGCATCGCTTGCATCATCTCTGCACTCGTGTTCCTGCGTCGACTGCCCGTGATCCGCCGCCTCGTGCGTCCCATTTACGTGCAGAAGGGCATCATTCCGGAAGTGGCGAGCGGCATCCAGGGAGCGACCACAAGCGAGAGCTAGTTTTCCGGTCGCGTTGCGCCGCGTGGCACTTCTGGCTATGATGCCGGAATGTTTCGTCTTGCGACCGCAACCGCGGCTGCCATGGCACTGGCCGCGGCCGTCGCGAACGCCCAGCTTCCCGATCCGCTGCACCCGGCCACGCCCGAGCTCGTCCGTGCCGAGCTCCTGTCGGACGTCGCCTCCATCCAGCCCGGCTCCACGTTCCGGCTCGGGGTTCACCTCACCATGAAGGAAGGCTGGCACGTCAACTGGATCAATCCCGGCGACGCCGGCCTCGCGCCGAGCATCGCCTGGAAGCTCCCGCCCGGTTACAAGGCCGGGATCGTGCAGTGGCCGCTGCCGGAGCGGTTCGTGACCGGGCCGCTCATGATTTTCGGCTACGCCGGCGACGTGCTCCTGATCAGCGACGTGCACGTGCCCCCCGGGGCAGCCGTGGGCGGGAACGTGGAGCTGGCGGCGGATGTATCATGGCTCGCGTGCGCGGACGAGTGTGTGCCGGGCTCGGCGAGCGTAAAGCTTTCCCTTCCTGTCGAGAAGGCATCCCGCCCCGACGCCGCGTCGGCCAGCCGGTTCGATGCGACGGAAGCACGCTGGCCGGGGCATTCCCTGGCCTGGAAGATGGACGCATGGATCGAGGAAGAAAACACGCTGGTGCTCGAAGTCCAATCCGGCGACGCGAGCGCGAACGCTCTCCAGGACCTGTTCTTCTTTCCGTATGATCCTGGTCTGATCGAGGACGCCGCGCCGCAGACGGTGACGGCACAGCCGGGTCCCGGCGGAACCGTGTACCAGCTGCGCATCACACGCGCGCGCATGCCGGCCGGAGATCTCACGCGCGTGTACGGATTGCTGGTTGCATCATCAGGCCTTGCGCGCGCGGAAGGGCCCGCGGCGATTGAAATCAATGTGCCGGTGACGCGCCGCTGAAGTTTCGTTTTTCGCTCTGACTCATCCACCCAATGGAGGTTCTCATGCATCGCAATCTCAAGATCGTCGCCATGATTGGACTCGTCGCGGGAGCCGCTGCGTTCGCGCGGCTCGCCACGGCGGACCCGCCGGCCACCGCGGCCGGCGAAAAGGCGCCCGTTGCCACCGCGCCGGTCACCGGCACGCTGACGTCGGCCGCCATCGATCAGAAGGCGCCCGATTTCTCGCTCGCCGGAATCGATGGCAAGACGTACAAGCTCTCCGATTTCAAGGGCAAGTATGTCGTGCTGGAATGGAACAATCTCGACTGCCCGTTCGTGAAGAAGCACTACGGCTCGGGCAACATGCAGGCACTGCAGAAGAAGTACACGGACAAGGGCGTCGTGTGGCTCACCATCTGCTCGTCGGCGCAGGGCAAGCAGGGTTATTACGAACCCGCTGCACTCCAGGATATGACCAAGGAGCGCAAGCTCTCGTCGACAGCGTATCTGCGTGACGCAGACGGCACCGTGGGCAAGGAATATGGTGCCAAGACCACGCCCAGCATGTTCGTCGTGAACCCGGATGGAAATCTCATCTACGCCGGCGCCATCGACGACAAGCCGTCGACAGATCCCAACGACATCCCCGGCGCCAACAATTATGTCGCCGCGTGTCTGGATGCGTCGCTGGCCGGCAAGCCGGTCGCCACGCACAGCACCGTGTCGTACGGCTGCAGCGTCAAGTACGCCAACTGATCGAATGCGAGCGCGGCCGGTGCCCGTCACCGGCCGCGTCGCGCACCCTGTCCCGCCACTTCGTTTTCGCTAAGAGCTTCCCTCCGTTCAACTTCTCGTGAGTTGACGAAACTCCCTGTCATGCCTTATAGTTACCCGCAGTTCCGAGTTCGCTCCCCACATCCAATGCGCAAGCCCATACTTGCATTCATCGCAGCACTCGGCTTGAGTGCCGTCGCCTGGCTCACGCTGCGCGCGGACACCCACCATATCGACGTTTCCGTTCGTACCAGCTCCTCGGACATACCCATGCAGAATGGCACCGGCCAGGTGTCGTTCACGTCGTCGCACACAAAAGGTTTCTCGATTCTCGACGACACCGGCAAACCCGCGCTGCCCATGCGCGTGGTGAATATCGTGCTGCCCAACGGGCGCCGCGTGGACGGCGTGACCGCAACACCGGTGCACTCGTCCGTGCTCGCTTCCGATGTCACCGTGAAAGCGGCGGTTCCACCGCAGCCTGAGGCCGGCGACCGGCCCGCGGCATCCCATGACTCACCCGCCCTCGCGCCGGCCACCAGCGCAGATGTCTTCCCGTCCGAGCTCGTGCGCTACCTCGGATCCGGAAAGTCGAACGGCTACACCATTGCGAGTTTCGCCGTGTTCCCGGTGCGCGCGGAGAATGCGCGGATCGTCTTCTACGATGATATCGATCTTCATGTCACCACCAGCGCGGATGGAGTCGAACCGGGCGTGCGCGCCGAACGCGCCACCGAGCGTACTGTCGAGGCCATTCAGAACGACATGAAGAGCACCGTGCTCAATCCGGAGGATGCCAGCGGCTACACCCCCATCCAATTGAGCTCGCAGAAAGGCCCGTTCCAGCCCACCGGCATTCCGTCGCTCGAAGGCAGCCCCGTCGAATACGTGATCATCACCACGGCGGCACTCGCCGCGGAGTTCGACTCGCTGGCCACGTGGAAGACTGCCAAAGGTGTTCCCACCGTGGTCAAGACCGTGGAGTGGATCGAAGCCAATTATCGTCGTGGCACCGATCGCGCGGAGACGGTGCGCTACTTCATCCAGGACGCATACGCCAAGTGGGGCGTGCGCTGGGTGCTGATCGGCGGCGACACGCAGGAGATTCCCGCGCGCTATTTCTACAGCGCGTACTATTACGGCGGCACCACCATTCCGTGCGACATGTATTACGCCTGCCTCGACGGTGACTTCAACGCGGATCACGACGCCGTCTTCGGGGAACAGCCCGCCGACAGCCCGGATCTTTATCCCGAGGTGTACGTGGGGCGGCTGCCGGTTTCCACCACTGCGGCAGCGCACACAATCATCGGCAAGATCATGCGCTATGAAACGCCGGTGAATATTGCGTACGCCGACAAGGTGCTCTACCTGGCCGAAGTGCTCTTCCCCGCGCCGTGGAATCCGGGCGACACCATCCTTGAAAACGGCGCCGACATCATGGAATACCTGCACCAGATCTACATTACGTCGCCGCTGCGGCGCATCGCGCGCTGCTACGAAGCCGAATGGCTGTATCCCGGCTCCGTGCACGAATCGCGCGCAACCGCGATTGATTCCATGCAGGCGGGCTACAACCAGGTCTTCCATATCGGCCATGGCTATCGTTTCAACATGCACTGCGGCGACGACAACGTCGCCATCCCCGACGCCGACGCCCTCACAAACACGGACAAGTACTTCAACCTCTACATGCTCAACTGCACGGCCGCGGCGTTCGACTACGACTGCCTGGGTGAGCATCTGCTGCGCAATGCGCGCGGCGGCGCCGTCTCGGTGCTGGGCTCTTCCAACAGCGCGTTCGCGGATGTGTCCGCGTATTACATGGACGATTACGTCGACCGCCTCTACCTGCAGAACCAGGTCCACATCGGCGAGGTCTATGCGCTGGCGCGCGGCGACCGCACGCCGCTTGCGCTGGCGGGCGACAATGCCGATCTGTGGACACACTACATCTACGCAATTCTCGCCGACCCCGAGATGCCGATGTGGACCACGACTCCCAAGACGCCGGCGGTGACGCACGTTTCCAGCGTGGCAGCCGGCGTCAATAACATCACGGTGACGGTGACTGTGAGCGGTGTGCCCCGTGCGGGAGTGTCCGTGTGTCTGTGGAAGAATCTCGAGGATTACCAGGTCCACGACACCAACGTAGCCGGCCAGGCCGCCTTCACGTTCAATACGCCGAGCGCGGGGACGATCAGCGTGGTGGCGACCGACGTGAACATGGTGCGCTACCAGGGCAGCATCAATGTCACCGCCGCGCCGGGAGCGATGCCGGTCGTGGAATCGCTCAGTGTTGACGATGACAGTATCGGCGGCACTTCCGGCAACGGCAACGGCGTGATCGACGCGGGCGAAACCGTCGACCTCAAGCCCGCCGTGCGCAACAAGGGCGGGGTCAGTGCGTCTGCCACCACCGCGACGCTGACGAGTCTTGCCTCCGATGTCACCGTGCTCGACGCGACCGCGGCCGTGCCCACGGTTGCCGCCGGCGCCCTCGTCAACGCGACGGACAGCTGGCGCGTGCACGTCAATGCATCCGCGCCGGACGAAGAGTCCGCAGAATTCTTCGGTGTGCTCACGAACGGTGTCTCGTCATGGATCAGCCACTTCTCGCGTAACCTGCATGCGCCCAAACTCGAAGTGACGGCGCTGCGCAAGAGCGACCAGGCGCCTGTCGGCGACGGCAACGGCACGGTTAGCAACGGCGAGAAGTACCTCCTCTACGCCACCATCAAGAATTACGGCACCGGACAGGCCGACGGCCTGGGAGCGGTGCTGCGCGCACAGAGCGGCGGATCGACAGTGATTGACAGTCTCGCCAACTACCCTGTGCTCCTGCCGCTGGGATCGTCCGAAAACACGGTCGGCTTCAAGATGAGCGAGGCTGACGTGTCGGTCAGCAATCCGCTCCGGCTGGTGTTCACCGATTCGAAGGGCCGCGTGCTCACGCACAATTTCGAGCTGCGCGAGCCATTGGCTCCGACGCTCCAGAGTTTTGATGCGAGCCTCGGCGTCGACAAGATGATGATTACGTGGATCTCCGGCGCATCTACAGACATCGAGGGCTACAACATTTATCGCGCCACATCGCCGGCGGGTCCCTACACGCGTGCCAACAGCGATGTCATCGCGCACACGGTCTTCACCGATGCGGGGCTCGCGTCCAGCACGCGCTACTACTACACCGTGGCAACCGTGGACCAGTCGGGCAACGAGGGCCCGCGGTCAGCGCCGATTGCGGCGTCCACCAATCCGCCGCAGCTCGCCGGCTGGCCCAACGAGCTTGTGGATCCGTCTTCCAATTCGCCGACCGTGGGAGACATCGACGGGTATGGGAAGCTCGAAGTGGTGACAGGCAACGACAAGATGTATGCGTGGCACGACGACGGCAAAGAGGTCACCGATGGTGACCACCAGGGCATCACGTGGGGCGTGCTTTCGTCGGAGGGCGATGATTTCGTCGGACCCGCGGCGCTGGGCAATCTCGACTCCAGCCCCGGTTTCGAAATTGCGGCGGCCGCGTACACGTCGCAGCAGGTGTTCTGCTTCCACGGCGACGGTACCGTGATGCCGGGTTGGCCGAAGCCGACCATCGACTTCGTGCGCGCCGGTATTTGCATCGGCGACATCGACGGCGACGGACAACCTGAGATCGTTGCCGTGGACCAGAAGGAAAACCTGTACGCGTGGCACAAGAACGGCACCGAAGTGATCGACGGCGACAACAATCCTGCCACCAATGGCGTCTTCAAGCACCTGCCTGACAACGGCCAGTGGCAGTACCAGATGCCGGCGCTGGCCGATATCGACAACGACGGCAAGCAGGAGATCATCATCGCCACGCAGGACATGAAGCTGTACGTGTTCAACGAGACCGGCGGCAACGAGCCGGGCTGGCCCGTCACGCTGCCCAACTACGCCGGCGGTGGAATTGCGGTGGGAGACATCGACAACAACGGCTCGCTCGAGATCGTGGTGACGGTGCGCAATGTCGGTGACATCATCGCGTACAAGGCGAACGGGACCGAGCTCTGGCACACGTGGATCAACAGCAACCTGTTCTTCAATCCGTCACCCGTGCTCGCCGACCTGACCGGTGATGGCAAACTCGAAGCCCTCTGCCCGTCGTCGAACGGGCGCCTGTATGCGATCCAGTACGACGGTTCGTACGCGCCCGGCTGGCCGGTGTTCTACTCCACGCATACGTACACGGAATCATCGCCGGTGGTGGGCGATGTGAACGGTGACGGATCCGTCGACGTCCTGCTCGGGAGCGAGGACCGCTTCATCAACGGTTGGAGCTCGACAGGCGTTCCGCTGGATGGTTTCCCGCTGGTCATGAAGGACGCCGTGCGCGGCACGCCTGCCATCTGCGACCTCAACAAGGACGGCAAGGTGGACATCGTCGGCGTGGGCTACGACAAGACTGTGTACACGTGGGCTCTGAACGCGCCCTACAATCCGGCCAAGATGCCGTGGCCGATGTACAAGCACGACGCACAGCACAGCGATACCTACGGCTACAGCGTGGCCACGGCCGTCGGTGATGCACCCGCGCGCACGTTCACAGCGCGGCTGGACCAGAACTATCCCAATCCGTTCAACCCGACGACGCGCATCGCATATGAAGTGGAAGAAGGGGCGCGCGGAAACGTGACGCTCGCGGTGTTCGATGTGACGGGCGCGCGTGTGCGCACGCTTGTCGACGAGCCGGCCAAGCCGGGCGCGCACGCGATCACGTGGGACGGGCGCAATAACCACGGCGACACCGTGGGTTCGGGGATTTACTTCTATCGGCTCACCACACCGGCGCGTACGCTGACGCGCAAGATGGTGCTCCTCAAGTAGCGTTTCTTCAGGCCAGCTCGGTCACGAGCGCGCTCAGGAATTTCCAGAAAGTCTCCACGGACGGAATGTTGACGCGCTCGTCGGGCGAGTGCGGTCCCTCGATCGTCGGTCCGAACGAGATCATGTCCATTCCGGGATACTTCTCGCCGATTACGCCGCACTCGAGTCCGGCATGAATGGCCATCAGGTGCGGCTCGCGACCCAGTTGATCCTTGTGCACGCGCTTCGCCGTTCCCAGGACTTCGGACTTGAGGTTGGGCTTCCAGCCCGGGTAGGGATCCTTGTGCTCGATGCTGGCGCCGGCGAGCTCGGCGGCGGCCTGCGCGCGGTCACGCAGTGCAATCAATGACGAACGAATCGAGCTGCGCACGGACATGAGCACGGTCACGCTGTCGCCCTCGGTCTTGACCGCAGCCAGGTTGCTGGACGTTTCCACCAGACCCGGGACATCGAGGCTCATGGCATCGACGCCGTGCGGAAGCGAAGTCAGCATGCCGATCACGCGTCGCGTGGAATCGGCTGTCATCACACGCGCGGGCGTGGCGCTGACATCGTTCACCGTGATGGTGACGCCCGCATCGGACACGGCAAGCTCTTCCTTGATGGCGACGCTCTGACCCTGCACCGCATGGCGCAGTGTGTCGAGGCCCGGCGCCGGCAGCGTGATGACGGCGCGCGCTTCGCGCGGAATGGCGTTATGCGCGTTGCCGCCGTCGATCTTGTCGATGCGAATGTCGTCGCCGAGCGCGCGCAGGATGCGCGCGAGAAGCCGGATGGCGTTGCCGCGCTGATGCTGGATCTCCATCCCGGAGTGACCACCCTTGAGCCCGGTCACCGCAATCTCGACCGTACGCCCGCCGCGCGCCGGCGCCTCGCCTTCGACAGGCAGCGTGAACACCGAGTTGCCGCCGCCGGAGCAGCCGATGTAGATGGCGTACAGCTCTTCGCTGTCCAGATTCAGCATGCGGCGTCCGCCCACCAGTGAGGGATCGAGCTCCGCCGCGCCGGTCAGGCCGGTTTCCTCATCCATGGTGATCAAGAGCTCCAGCGGACCGTGCACGACAGCGGGATCATCCGCCACGGCGAGCGCCGCGGCGAGACCGATGCCGTTGTCGGCGCCGAGCGTGGTTCCCTTCGCCTTGAGCCAGTCGCCGTCACGCTCGAGCTGGATGGCGTCGTGCGAGAAGTCGAAAGTGACGTCTGCGTTTTTCTCGCACACCATGTCCATGTGCGCCTGCAATACCAGCACGGGCGCTTTCTCGTGGCCCTTGGTCGCCGGCACGGTGACTACCATGTTGCCAGCTTTGTCTACACGCGTACCAAAGCCCCGCTCCTTGGCCCAGCGCAGGAGATGCTCGCGGATCTTCTCCTCGTGCCGCGAGGGACGCGGGATGGAACGAATGCTGTCGAAGTGATTCCAGAGATGGCGCGGTTCGAGGTTCTGGATGGACATGGGATTGCCTTTCTGTTGGTCCAAAAATTCCGCGTACTTTAGCATAATTTTTCCCGGTTTGCCCTCGCCTCGCTACAAAACGACGACGCGCCAGAGATCGTCAAGAATCCCCGGCGCGACGGTTCGTGCTTTCGTGCTACGACTACGCGTCAGAAAGGATCCGGAATCTTCACTTCCTGCTTCAGGATGATCTGGATCGCCAGCCAGGCGCGCCAGTCAAAGATCATCGGATCGCCTCCCGACGGCACCGGCGTCGTCGACCCGTTGTTGATCGTGAAGGTCAGCACCGGATTCCCGCCGTCGATGAAGTCCTGCAGGGCCTGGTTGATCAGATCCACGCCTGGCGCCTGCAGCGTCGCCGGAATCTTCTTCCCCAGCGCGGCCTGCACCGACTGCGACGCGTAGTTCATGATCGTCTGCGTATTGCCGTTGTACGCCACCGTAATGGCGCCCGTGATCGTCCAGTCGTGCGCCTGGTCGAAGCTGCTGACGCCGTAGTGGACCGATGTGACGTGCGCGCTCTTGATATCGCTTTCGTCGTAGCCGTTGTTGTTCAGGATATCCCGGATCTCCCGCCCGACGTCGATCACGGCCGGCTTCGTCCACGACGAGCTCGTTTCGTTCTGCGGGAAGTCCACGTAGGTTTCGCCGGTCGCCACCAGGTCGAGCACTTTGTCGTCGAGACATCCCGCAAGCAGCACGGGAACGACGCACACGGCAAGCAACGCGAGCAGTTTGTTCGTATTCATGTCGTTCCCTCCTTACTGCGAGTTGCCCAGGGCAAGCCCGAATGAAAAGTTGTTGGTGTCGGCCCAGTTGTAATCGGCCCACAAATGGCCGATCACGAAGTTGAAACCGGCGCCGAGCGTGAAACGCATCGTGTTGTTCCCATCCAGCGACAGGTTGACCGGATTGTTGTTCGAATCGTCATAGGAAAGGTCCACGTTGAACCTTTCCCACCCGACGCCGGCATACGGCTCGAAGATGAGAAAGCCGATCGGTGCGCGCTTGCTCGCCTCGAGCTGCACCGAAAACGCGTCGGTGCTTGTGAAGTCGCCGCCGTGACCGTTGGCACCCACCTTCACCTGTTGCCACATGGCGCCGACGGAGAGGTCGAGCGGCGGCTCCGGCCCCATGTATTGCGAGAGGCTGTGGCGGCCACCGATCCCGAACAGCTTCACCTTGCCCACATCGGAATCGTTCTGCTGATAAGCAATCCAGCGCACAAGCGCCTCGGTTCCCATCACGGATCCGATGCGCAGCTGCGGCACCACCAGACCGAATGAGTTGAGATCCAGGCCACCGGGATACGAGAACTGCGCACCACCATTTCCCGAAACCGTCACCGCGTTGCCGTCGCCCACCACGGTCGGGACACGGTTGGTCTGCGACGGCGTGAAGCCCGGCTCGGTGGTGGCGTCGAAAAACCGATCCTTGTCGTCGAAAACCACACCCATCACGGGTGCTTCGAGCGAGATGTGGAAGCTGTTTTTCGGAATATGCGCGGAATAACCGAATGAGCTATTTAGCGCGGCGCCGAATGCATTGGCAAGCGGCTGCAGATAACCGATGGCGTTATCGCCTGTGTACACGGAAATCTGGTTCTGAACGGCGTTGTCGGCGAATGCAGGAGCGGCAAAGAAGGCTGACAACGCGATTCCCAGGACCAGCGCCCGCGTGGTTCGAACGTCGGGGGCCATGAAGGTCCTCCATGGAAGGAATCACTGCGACGGGATTTAGGCTGCGGAGGTTAGCACCGCCCGGAAGGGGGCGCAAGCAGCGGTAGACGCGGCGCCGCCGATCGGCTAGAGCCGCGCGCGGCTGCGCATCTGCATGGGCTGGCCGGTGGCGGCGACAAGACTGCGCCAGAGATAACTCTCCGGATGAATGTGACGGCGGCCGCGCACCGTCAGCGGAATCGGCACGTGCGTGTAGACCCCGTGCCACAATCCGATCACCGTGTCCGTCTTCCCGGCCATGCCGGCATGCACGGCGTTGCGCGCGAGGTTGTCGCAGAAGATGGCGTCCGACGCGTTGGCCTTGACGCTGCGAATCATGTAGCTGGGATCGATGTACTTCATCGCAAACAGAACCCCGCGCTCCTTCAGAAAACGCGTGATCTCTTCGCGCAGGTAGATGCCGATGTCGTGGGGCACCAGGTTGCCGGAGGTGTCGTATTCGCGCGGTTTGTCCGGGAAGAACTGCTGCCCCGCTCCCTCCGCCACCACGATCACCGCGTGGCCGTGGCGCTCGAGCCGTTTGACGAGACAATCGAGGAAACCGCCTTCGCCGTAGAGGTCGAAGGGAACCTCCGGCACCAGGCAGAAGTTCACCTGCACGCTGGAGAGGCATCCGTACGCGGCGATGAAGCCGGAGTCACGACCCATGACCCGCACCAGCCCCACGCCGTTCATGGTGCCGGTGGCTTCCACGTGGGCGCCGTCGATGGCCTGGCGTACTACTTCGACAGCGGTATCAAAGCCGAACGTCTTGTAGACAAACGGAATGTCATTATCGATGGTTTTCGGAATGCACACGATCGCGATTTTGGCGCCGCGTTTTTGCACTTCGCCCGCGATGGCGTGGGCACCGCGCAGCGTACCGTCACCGCCGATGCAGAAGAGAATGTCGATCTCCATTTCCTCCAGGCGATCGACAAGCACCGTCACATCCTCCGCACCGCGCGAGACACCGAGCACCGAACCGCCTTCGTTCTGGATCGTGCGCACGTAGTCGTAGTCGAGCGTCACCGTCTCGTGCCCGTGCACGGGGTTCATGCCGCGGAATCCGTAGCGGAACCCCACGATGTCGCGCACGCCGTACTGGAAATACAGCTCGAGCACGAGCGAACGGATGACATTGTTCACGCCGGGCGAGAGACCGCCGCACGTCACGACGGCGGCGCGGGTGATGGCGGGCTCGAAGAAAATGCGCTCGCGCGGGCCGGCGCGCTCGAGGAAGTGGTCGAGGTTGAAATCGTCCACGCCCTCGCCGGCAATCTTGTAGAGCACGCGCGTCTTGTCGGGAACAAAGTGCGCCAGCCCGTCCCCGACGTGCGTGGACAGACCGAGCGGCGACTGCACGGTGCACTCGCCGAGCGTGGCAACGCGAAATTGTTCCGGTGAAAGTCGGTTGGCCATAGCCGGGGGCTTCAAACCCTCATTCAATTAATACGAGTGAGAGCGAACCCGCGTCCACGTTTTATTTCGGGGGTTACTTCCCGGGAGCACGCACCAGCAGAACCGGAACCGAGGCGCGGTGCCGGACCGGCTCGATGGTGCTTCCAAGCACCAGGTCCTTGAGGAGGCGATGACCGTGGGTGGTCATGGCGATCAGGTCGCAGCCGGCGCCTTCGGCCGCCTTCAGGATCTCTGCGGGTGGGTCGCCGGCAGCAAGCTGCCACTCGACCTTGAGATCCTGTGCGCGCAGGCCCGCCGACGTCTTCTCCAGGTATTCACGGTCGGCCTTCATCTCTTCCGACTCGGCGAGCTTCAGCTTGTCGAAATTGCGCGCCACGAACCCGTCCGCCACATGCACGAGCAAGAGCTCGGCGCCGCACAGCCTGGCCAGCTGGGCCACGTGCGGAATGAGCGCCTCATCCGCGGGCCCGTTTTCGAGTGCAACCAGGATGCGTCGGTACATGGTGCCCTCCCTACTTCGTCAACAGGGCCGTCAACCCGAACGTGTCCGCGAGCAGTTTGGCATTGAGAACGATGATCACGACGGCCGTGCTCCACGCCAGCACGTTGATCCAGATCGAATTGGCGAACTGGCCCATCTTGCGCTTGTCGCTCGTGAACATGATGAGCGGCACCACCGCAAACGAGAGCTGCATGCTGAGAATCACCTGCGAGAGTACGAGCAGCTTGGCGGTGCCGCCTTCGCCGTAGAGTGCCGTAACGATGACCGCCGGCACAATCGCAATCGCGCGCGTGATGAGGCGTCGCAGCCACGGGCGCAGGCGGATATTGAGAAATCCTTCCATCACGATCTGTCCCGCCAGCGTCCCCGTGAGCGTCGAATTCTGCCCCGACGCCAGCAGCGCCAGCGCAAACACGCCGCTGGCGAGCGGCACACCGAGCATGGGCGAGAGCAGCTTGAAAGCGTCCTGGATCTCCGCCACGTTGTGTTCGCCGCGGGTGTAGAACGTCGCCGCGGACACAATCAAGATGGCCGCGTTGATAAAAAGCGCGCACATGAGCGCCGTGGTCGAATCGATGGTCGCAAACTTGATCGCTTCGCGCTTCCCTGCGTCGGTTTGTTCGTACTTGCGCGTCTGCACGATCGACGAGTGCAGGTAGAGATTGTGCGGCATCACCGTGGCGCCGAGGATGCCGATCGCCACGTAAAGCATCTTCGTGTTCTGCAGAACCTCCGCGCGCGGGATGAATCCGCTCATCACGCCGCCAAGGCTCGGGTGGGAAAAGATGACTTCGGCCAGGAAACACGCTCCGATGGTAACGATGAGCGTGATCACCAGCGCTTCGATCCAACGGAAGCCCTTGTTCTGGAGGTACATCACGGCCAGCACGTCGAGTGCGGTGATGCACACGCCCCACAGCAGCGGAAGATGGAACAGCAGGTTGAGCGCAATCGCGGAGCCGATCACTTCGGCGAGGTCGCACGCGCAGATGGCCACTTCGCACAGCACCCACAGGCCGATGGCGACCGGCCGCGAGTAGTGGTCGCGGCACGCCTGCGCGAGATCGCGTCCCGTGACAATGCCAAGCCGCGCGCACAGCGACTGCAGCAGGATGGCCATCAGGTTGGAGAGCAGAATGACGGAGAGCAGCGTGTAGCCGAAGGCCGAACCGCCGGCGAGATCCGTCGCCCAGTTGCCCGGGTCCATGTAGCCGACAGCCACGAGATAGCCCGGGCCGGAGAAGGCGAGCAGCTTGCGCCAGAAGCCGAGGTGCGCCGGCACCGCAATCGAGCGATGCACTTCCGCCAGGCTCGGCGTTCCCGGTGGCAGCCGCCAGCCGCGGTGGTGATGCTTTCCGTCGTCGGGATGCGTGTTCATACCGTCACCCGCACATCCGCGGCGGCGTCGCGACCAATGGCAAACTCATCTTCATCCACACGTACCACCAGTGGACCACCAAAAGGTTCAACTCGAATCACGTTCAGACCCGTGCCCGGGTACAAGCCTCGCGCCCCAAGGTAGCGCAGCAATTCGGGGTCGCGGTCGTCAACCTCGACTACCACGACCGCCTCCCCTTCGCTCACCGTGAGAAGGGGACGGGCTGTCGCCCGTCTTACCGTGCCATCGCGCTCCGGAATGGGCGCGCCGTGCGGATCCACGGTGGGAAAGCCGAGCGCGCCGTCGATGCGGTCTTCGAGATCCTCGGAGATCACGTGCTCGAGCTTCTCCGCTTCTTCGTGCACGCGGTCCCATGGGACGCCGAGCGCATCGGCGAGATATTTTTCGATGAGCCGGTGATGGCGCACCACTTCGGCCGCTGCCATTTCACCCGCGCGGGTGAGCCGCACGCCCTGGTACGGCTCGTGGCTGACCAGCCGGAGCTCCGCCAGCTTCTTGATCATCGCCGTTACCGACGGCGCCGCCAGCGACATCCGCTCCGCGATCGAGGAGGTGGTGGCGCGGTCCTCCCGCTCCAGGATCTCGAAGATGGCCTTGAGGTAGTTCTCCATGGATTGGGTCAGCGGGCCGCCCTTCCACGTATGCCGGAAAGAATTAGTCATGACTAAACCAGAGTCTATTGCATGACTCATACCCGGTCAACGACTGGTTGGGAGATTTTTTGGAACCGAACCGCGCCCAGCCTCGTCCTACCCTGCAACACGGGCTCGATCCCCACGCCGTGCGATATGAACTGGCCCTATCCGGCCATAACCTTCGACCCTGAGGAGGAGCCGTTTCATGCACCGGCCCGGGATTTTGCAAACCGCCGCGCTCTGCCTCGCCGCGGCCACCGTGTTTTCGACCACCCCCGTGTTGGCCGCGGGCAACTCGGCCGTCGATCCGAACGCGCCCCACTTCGAGCCCAACCGCGTCCTCTCCTTCGACATTCCCAAGCTCAGCGAGAAGATCAAAGTCGACGGCAAACTCGACGAGCCGGCGTGGGCCACGGCCAAGAAGCTCACCAATTTCTGTGAAGTGGATCCGGGAGACAACTGCGCGCCCGCGGTGAACACCGAGGCGTTCGTCGCTTACGACGATGATTACCTCTACATCGCCTTCCACTGTTACGACGACAATCCGGGTGCCATCCGCGCCACCATCACCGACCGTGACCGCATGTATGCGGACGACTGGGCGGGAGTGTTCATCGACACGTTCAAGGACAAGCAGAACGGCTACGAGCTGTGCGTGAACCCGCGCGGCATCCAGGGCGACCTGCGCCGCAGCGGCAACAACGAGGACGACAGCTTCGATATGGTGTGGTACTCCGGCGGCCAGCTCACGAGCGACGGCTGGACGGCGGAGTTCGCGCTACCGTTCCGGAGCCTGCGCTTCCCCAACGCCGACGCGCAGTCATGGGGCATCCATTTCTTTCGCAACCGCCCGCGCGCCACACGCGAACAGATGTCGTGGGCGCCGCTTTCGCGCGACGAGCAGTGTTTCTTTTGCCAGGCCGGCAGTATGAGCGGCATCCAGGGCGTCAACCAGGGCAAGCACTTCGAATTGCTTCCCTATGCCCTTGCGAGCCAGGAGAGCGGTTTGAAGGACGGCACCGGCACCACCACCCCGTGGCAAAGCCAGGATCCCAAAGCACAGGGCGGAGTGGGGCTCAAGTACGGAATCACTCCCAACCACACGCTCGACCTCACCTACAATCCGGACTTCAGCCAAATCGAATCCGACGCCACGCAGATCGACGCCAACCGCACCTTTGCTTTGTTCTATCCCGAGAAGCGCCCCTTCTTCCAGGAAGGCGCGGACATGTTCTCGTCGATGATCGACATGGTGTACACGCGTTCCATCAATGATCCCATCCTCGCCGGAAAGTTCACCGGCAAGCAGGGCAAGAACACCATCGCGGTGATGAGCGCCAAGGATGAAAACTCGCCGTACATCATTCCTTTCGAAGAGCAGAGCGAGGGAACGAACGGCGGCAAGACGTTTTCCACTGTCGCGCGCTTCAAGCGCGACGTGATGAAGGCATCGTACGTCGGCCTGATGGCCACCGATCGTCATCGCACGGATGCAGGCGACGGATCCAACACCACCTTCGGCGCCGATACCGAGCTGCTGTTCAACGAAACGCTCAAGTTTCGCGCGCAGGTGATGGGCAGTTACACGGAGGAGCCCAACAATCCCGAGCTCTCGGCCAATTTCGATTCGCTCGCATTCGGCAAGGACAAGAAGTACGACTCGACGTTCAACGGCCAGAAGTTTGCCGGCTTCGCGGCACTGGCGCGGTTCGACCGTAACGCGCGCCACTGGAATGCCAACGCGTGGTACGAGGATTATTCGCCCACCTTCCGCGCCGAGACCGGTTTCGTGACCCAGAACGACTACCGCATGACCGGCGGCTGGACCGACTGGATGTTCTACTTCGACAAGAGCAAGTGGCTCGAGCGCATTGAGCCGCAGGTGGAAGCCGGGACCAAGTACAACTACGACAACCTGTACAAGGACGGATGGGTCCAGCCGCAGGTCTGGTTCCGCTTCAAGCACCAGACCTATTTGTGGACAGGCTACCTGTGGAGCAGAGAGCGTTTTGCGGACCAGCTGATCCCCGGCATCGAGCGCTGGAACCTGAGTTTCGATACCGTCATCAACAAGCAGATTTCAACCGGGTATTACCATCACATTGGTCACTCCGTCGTGCGCGAGCGCGACAATCCGCGGCTGGGTGACGAATTCAGCTGGGGTGGCTACCTCACGCTGCGTCCGACATCGCAGCTGCGCTTTGACGGAACCTTCGACAAGTTCACGCTGCACGAGTTGGGTGGCGGTCCCGAAATCTTCGACACCTATGTCACTCGCGGCAAGCTCTCATTCCAGTTCACCAAGAGCATGTTCCTGCGCGTGGTGGGCCAGTACGTCGAGGATGCGAAGGATCTCTCCGTGGATCCTCTGCTCTCGTACAAGATCAACCCGTTCACGGTATTCTTCATCGGGTCGTCGCATTCATTCAGTGATCACGTGTACGATTCCGATTCGGGCAACGATGTACCCTTCGCGGACGGCTATCGCCAGACGCAGCGCCTCTTCTTCGTGAAGTTCCAGTACCTGTTCAGAGTGTAGCTCTCGAGCCGCTACAGGTTGAAAAGAAGAAGCCCGGCCATGAAAATGGTCGGGCTTTCTTTCTGGTTCGACTATTGCTGGCCCCGGGGCGCTTCGCGGAGCTGCGACGGTATCGGAATCCCCGCAAAAAGCATCCGCTCACCGCGGGCGCATTCGCAGTCAAATTCG
>DATEHD010000322.1:0-2617 GCA_035279765.1 Candidatus Krumholzibacteriia bacterium
CCGCAAACGCGCATGGGCGCGCGCCAGCTGCGACTTTGAAAAACTCACCGATTTGCCCATCTGCTCCGCAATCTCTTCGTGTGTATATCCCTCGACGTCGTGCAGCCACACCACCGCGCGCGACGTCTCGGACAGGTGCTCGAACGCACGCTCGAGATCGATGTTCGCTACTACATGGATGCCGGGCTTGCCCGGCTCGTCGTCCAGCTCTTCGGTGGCCCGCACCTGATCGCGGCGGATCCGCATCAAGGCCTTGGTCGACGCGATCTTGCGAACCCAGCCCCAGAGGTGTCCCTCGCCGCGATACTGCTTGATGTTGCGCACCACCTCGAGGAACGTCTCCTGCAGCACATCCTCCGCATCCTCGGGCCGCCGCAGCATCCGCCGCACGAGGTTGTAGACCGGCGTCTCGAATGCGCGAAACAGCGCTTCGAGCGCTTCTTCGTCCCCAGCTTGTGCCCGGGCGATCAAGACGTCTGGAACGGCGAGAGCCAGTGTCATGTCCGAAAAGTATGATGCCACAACTACGTGGAACGTCGCGAGGTTGGTGCACGGGAAAGGGATAGTTCCTTAAGACATTGACCCGTAGTAGCTTGCCGCATGCCCACCGCCGACGTGAAAGAATGGTTGCACCATTGGCAGGACGAGGCTGACGCCGCCTACCTCTATCTGGCGCTCGCGGGCCAGGAGACGGACCCCCACAAGAAAGACGTCTACATCAAGCTGGCCGGCGTCGAAGAGCGTCACGTCCAGATGTGGAGCAAGCTGCTCGCCGAGCACGGCCATCGAGTTTCCCAGGCCCGTCCCTCGGTCAACGCGAAGCTGCGGGCCTGGTTCGGGCGTCGCTTCGGTACGCGCTACCTGCTTCCAATGTTGCTGCGTGAAGAGGGTCAGGAAGTGAAGGGGTACCTGCACCTTCACCAGGAGTCGAGCCTCCCGGACGCGCAGGAAGTTTCGCTGCAGCTGGCCAAAGAATCCGCGGCGCACGCGGGCACACTGGCCGACCTCGCCGGCAAGGGCGCGGAGCCGTGGCACAAGACAGGCTCGGGCGGATTCCTGCGCAACGTCGTGTACGGCTTCAACGACGGGCTCACGGCGAACTTCGGGCTCGTGGCCGGCGTGATCGGGGCCGCGGTGCAGCCGCACGTGATTCTCATCTCCGGCGTCGCCGGGATGATCGCCGACGCGCTATCGATGGGCTCCTCCGGCTACCTCGCGGCGAAGAGCGAGCAGGAGGTCTACGCCCACGAGATCGCGATGGAGAAGGAAGAGATCCGCCTGATGCCGGACGTCGAGATGGAGGAGATGGAACTGCAGTATCAGGCGAAGGGCGTCGATCCCCGCACCGCGCGGCGCATGGCGGAAGAAGTGATGCGCGATCCGCAGCGCGCGCTGGACGAGCAGGTGCGTGAAGAACTGAAAATCGGGGAGGCACACGCCACGCCCTTCCGCGAGGGGTGGATTACCGGTCTTGCAACTGCCGTCGGCGCGTTCATCCCGGTGTTCCCCTTCCTTATACTCGAGGGGCGGGCGGCGATACTGGTGGCGTTCTTCATCGCCATGCTCTCGCACTTCGCCGTGGGCGCCGCGCGCAGCTTCTTCACCGGCCGCGGAGTGATTCGCAGCGGCATCGACATGTTCGTCGTGGGGGTAGGAGTCGCGGCGGTCGGCTACGTCGTGGGCGATCTCATCGCCAAGGTGCTCTAGACGACGAGATTGACCAGCCGGTCCTGCACGTAGATCACCTTCTTCAACTTCTGTCCATCCACGAACTTCTTGATCGCCTCATCGGCGAGCGCGCGCTCGAGGACCTCCTGCTCCGCCATTCCCCGAGGCACCGTCAGGCGCGTGCGCAGCTTGCCGTTGACCTGCACGGCAATCTCCACATCTCCGGCTGACGCAAGCTTCTCATCGTACGCCGGCCAGCGTGCGGCAAATACGGAGTCGTTGTGCCCCAGCACCTCCCACAGCTCTTCGGCGATATGCGGAGCGTAGGGAGCAAGCATGATCACGAGGGGCTCTAACGTTTCCCGTTGCACGCTTCCCGTTTCCCGCACCGCGTTCACGTACTCCATCATCGCCGCGATCGCGGTGTTGTAGTGCAGCCCTTCGGTATCGGTGGTCACTTTGCGAATGGTGAGGTGCAGCTTCTGGACGACATCTTTGCCGCCCTTCCCCACCTCTTGTTGCGCCACTCCCGTCTGCACGGCCCACCAGACCTTCTCGAGAAAGCGCCGGATTCCGACGATGCCCTCGTCGCGGAAGTCGCCACCCTCTTGAAAGGGGCCGAGGAACATGAGGTACATCCGGAACGTATCGGCGCCCCACTGCTGGATGTAGGCATCGGGTACGACGACGTTGCCGCGCGACTTCGACATCTTCGCGCCGTCCTTCACGATCAGCCCGTGCGCGCGGAACTTGGGATATGGGGACTCGAACGGCACGTGCCCCTGGTCCTGCAGCACGAGGTTGATGAAGCGCGCGTACAGGAGATGGAGCACGGCGTGCTCGTTTCCACCGATGTAGCTGCTGACCGGCAGCCACTTCTTGGTGCGGGCGGGATCGAACGGCCGGTCGTGGAATTCGGTGGACGGGTATCTGAGGTGATACCACGCTG
>DATEHD010000323.1:0-6911 GCA_035279765.1 Candidatus Krumholzibacteriia bacterium
TGGCGAGATAGTAAGGGTAGCGTTCTTTCAGCACGTGAATCCTCGTCTCCTCTTATTGGGGGCGAGATTCGGGGAGTATAGCGCCTGCCTTGTGAATACGGGCACGAATTTGCGCGCAAACATCTATTGCAACCGTTATTCGGGAGGTGCACACTTTTCGCGTTCCCCGCAGCTGCGCCACGACATCCGTCCGACGGGAAACAGTCCTGAATCTCGGGAGGCTATATGGACAACCAACTGTTGGCACTGCTCACGAGCGCGCTGGGCGGCGGCGTCGGCGGCAACCTTCTCGCTGCCGTCATGAAGAACCGCAACATGGGCCCGATGTGGAATACCATCCTGGGTATTGTCGGGGGGCTCGCCGGCGGCAAGCTGCTGGGCGGCTCCATGGGCGGCAGCTACGGAGGAGAAGCCGGAGCGGGCGCGATCGGAGGCATCGTGCTGACGTTGATCGGCAGTTTCCTCAAGAAACCCGCCACGAAATAGCAGCGGCCGATTTCCTGCCGGCTAAAGCACGTCGGCTTTGATCATGTTGGTGGTGCCGGGAACGTCCACCGGCACACCAGCAACCACCACAATTCGATCGCCGCGCTTCGCCACTCCCGCCGCCACCACGGCTTCCTTGGCCTTGCCGATCATGGTGTCGGTATCGCCGCCTTTCGACACGCGAACCGAAACCGTATTCCAGAACAGCATCGTGCGCTTGAGCGTGGGCTCGTGCGGGCTGATCACCGCGATCTGCGTGGGCGCGCGGTGGTTGGATACGAAGAGCGCGGTCTGGCCCGAGCGCGTGCAACAGAGAATCAGCTTGGCTCCGATCTCGATCGCCACCGCGCACGCGGCATGCGCCACGGCTTCGGGAATACTGGTCCCCGGCTCGGGCGGCTGCTCGGCAAAGCGCCCCGCATAATCGATGCGCGCCTCGCTCGCCTGCGCCACTTCCGCCATGGTCCGCACGGCTTCCACGGGATATTTCCCCGACGCAGTTTCTCCCGAGAGCATCACGGCGTCGGTGCCGTCGAACACCGCATTGGCGATGTCGGCCGCTTCCGCGCGCGTGGGGCGCGGATTGTGGATCATGGACTCGAGCATCTGCGTGGCCGTGATCACCGGCTTGGCCGCCTTCAGCGCCGCGCGAATGATGTCCTTCTGCACCAGCGGCACCTGCTGGATGGGCAGCTCGAGCCCGAGATCACCACGGGCAATCATGACGGCATCGGACGCGTCAAGAATGTCCTGGAGATTATCCAGCGCTTCTTTCTTCTCGATCTTGGTGATGATGGGGATGTCGCTTCCCTGCTCGCGCAGGATCTCGCGCAAGCGCCGCACTTCTTCCGCCGTGCGCACGAACGACAATGCGAAATAATCGGCGCCGTGGTCGATTCCAAACCTGACGCTCGCGAGGTCGCGCTCGGTGGGCACGGTTTCGCTCAAGCGCACACCGGGTGCGTTGAGTCCCTTGTTGGACTTGAGCTCGCCGCCGTTCACCACCTCGCACACCACGTCGGTGGGTGTCTTCGAAACCACGCGCAGCTCGATCTCACCGTCGCCCATGAGAATGCGATCGCCCTGGTTCACGTCGGTGACGAGCGGCTGATAGATGATGGTGACTTCACGCCAGTCGCCGGGAACGGCGCGCGTGGTGAGCGTGAACGAATCGCCCGCGTGCAGCGTGGCCTTGCCCGTGGCGAGCGCGCCGATACGCATCTTGGGGCCGGACAGATCGAGCAGTATGGGCAGATAGACGCCGAGGCGTTTGGATACCTCGCGCACGTTGTCGATCACGCGCGCGTGGCTTTCCGCGTTGCCGTGCGACATGTTGATGCGCGCCATGTTCATGCCCGCATCGATCAGGGCCTCGATCATGGCGGGAGAATCGCTGGCGGGACCGAGCGTGCACACAATCTTGGTGCGGCGTCCCATGGCAAGAAGGCGCGCTTCCTTTTTCATCGTGGCTAGCGTTGGCGATGCAGCGTGGGTTGTCAAGGGGCTCCTTTGGTGCCGGGTGCTTTGCGTTGCAGCGCGCGACGGAACAACATGGCGACAAACGCCGTGAGTCCGCCGCCGGCGACGCCGATAAACGGTACCAGCATGAATACGAAATATTCCACGTCGAATCCACGCGGTGCGTGGGCGAATCTAGCCACCATCCACGGATTGTTGGCGAGCATCTGCTTCACAAAGAAGGCCTGGATCAAGGTCGACGAGGCGCCGTTCCAGAAACCGACCGCAAAGCCGTGCTTCACCGCGGTCAGCGGCTCGCGACGCGCGACGAAGAACGCGCTGGTCAGCACCACGCCGGCCCATGCGAACCTGTCGACGCCCTCGGGAAACTGCCCCATGACGATGAGTCCGCCCATGAGCGGCCCCAGGATGAGGAGCGGTGCAATCAGCTTCCAGTTCATGCTGCCTCCGGCGCGCGCGGTGTGGGCCTGACAGCACCGAGGTAGATGGCGGCAATCGCGATCAGCGCACCCACCATCTCGAGCCCGGTTGTGGGCCGGTGAAAGAACAGAATGTCCCACGCGAAGGTGAGCGCGGGCTGCAGGAGCAGAATCAGCGCGGCGCGCGACGCATCCACGCGCTGAAAGTTGCGCGAGATGATGATCCACCCCAGCGCCTGGCACAAGACGCCGTAGGCGATCAGCACCAACGCGGTGCTCGCATCGGGAATGGCGAGTGATTCGTGCCCGGCCAGCGCCGCGATCACGAGGAGCAGTGCCGTGATGGCACTCACCCACGTGAGATTGGCGGGCGCCGACAGTCTGTGCGGTTCGCGGCGCGCACCGCGCAAGCAGAGCAGATAGGCGGCGTAACTGGTCGCGGTGAACACGCCGAAGATCACGCCCTTGCGATACGTCGCATCAAAGCCGGACCAGTCCAATCCGACCAGCAGGAACAGTCCGGCGATCGCGATCGGAATCGAAATCAGGAAACGCAATGTGGAGGGCTCGTGAAAAAAGAGAATGCCGGCTCCCGCCAGGAAGAACACCTGGAAGTTTCCGAGGATGGTGGCCAGCCCGGGGCCCACGTAGTGAATCGAACGGTGCCAGAAATAAATGTCGGCCGCGAACGCCACGCCGCCCAGGAGAACCCAGCGCAGGTTGTTCCATCCACGCCAGAATGCATCGCGGCGCGCGAGCGCGATGGCGAGAAGCGCGATGGCGCCGAAAAGATTGCGGTACACGCCGGCCGCCGTCGGGCCCACGTGGGCAATCTTCACGAATACGCCGGAGAAACTGATGAGGAAGCTGCCGGCCACGATCTCCAGCTCGGCACGGCGGTGCACACCATTGGTCATTGCAGCGACGTGGTCCGTCCCGCGCCGTGCGGCGCCTGGTCGCGCGCGTCGAGCAGCTCGAAGGTGATGCACGGGAAACGCGACGTCTCGGTGGAGCGCATGGCTTCCGCCAGCCGCTCGTGCAGCTCGGGCTTCCAGTCGCTCCACTGCGTGATGTACGCCTCCGCCTTCTTCACGTCGCCCGCGGCCTGGATTTCCAGCACGTCGCGCAGCATCGATGCCACTGCGTCGTGGAACTTCTCCTCGTGCACGGCGAGCTTGCCGCTCTTCACGTCATACGAGAGCACGCCATGCGCCATGAAGTAATTGAACTGCATGAGCTCCATGGTCTGGTAGACCTGCGAACGGTCGGGCTTGCTCTTGAGCAGCACGCGCCGCACGCCGCTCGCATAGAGCGGCTTCATGTCGGCGTCGGTGTAGTAACCGATCGTGCGCAGCTCGGGCCCGCAATAGAGCGACACCAGGTCCGCTTTCATCTCCTCGTAGATGCTCGATGACTGCTCGAGCGCGATATCGAGGTCGCGGCCGTCGCGGGTACGGTCGACGCCGAGGTAGTGCCCGATCTCGTGCCAGAGCGTGCGGTCGCTGCTGCCCTTGGGCGTGAAGGACGGCACGAAGCGGTCCTCCACTGCCGCGGCAAACGCGGCGTGGCTGGATGCAAAAATCTCCGGCGATTCCATGATGTTGCGACGGAGCAGAATGGTCCGCCCGTAGCGGCGCGCCGGTCCCGAGTCGTTGGGAAGAATGCTGGCCGTGTTGGCGCTGCGCGCCTGGCCGTAATCCGCCAGCACATCGTACAGCCCCACCGGAATATCCGAGCGCACGTGCTTGTGCGCCTTCCCTTCCTCGTACGGCAGGATGTCCTCGAGCTTTTGCAGCTGCGCCGTCGCCGCGCGCAGGGATTCGCTGCGCTCGCGGTCGAGCAGCAGAATGCTGAGCGCGAAGTACGTCTTCGCGCCGTAGAGCTCGTCGTCATAGTTCTCGTACGAGCCGATCTGCGCATTGAGGTTCTTGAAGCGTCCCGTCACCCACGACGCATCGCCCGATTCGTAATCATTGCTGACGAGATCACGCGCACGATTGTGCAGGTACCGTGCAAAGTCGGCGTCCTCGGGGGCGATCTCATCGCCGGCTTCCATGAGCAGCCGGTAGCACGACTCGAGCTGGTCGGCGAACGCCACCGGATATGGCACCGCGTAGAACGCATGCTCGTCCGGAGCTTTAAGCATCGCGTCCAACATCGCGCGCAGTCCCGGCTGCAATCCGTCGATCAGAGGGTGCGCCTTGAGCGCGGCGAGGTCCTTCTTCAAGGAGACGGCATTGGCGCGACGCACCACCGTGCGCGCACCAAGGAGCGCGTTGCGCGACTCCGGGTGCGCCGTCATGTACGCGTCGAGCTCGGCCTTGGTCACGTCGGCGGGATAGAGGCTCCCGCCGGGCACGGGCTTCAAGATGGGCAAAAATGGCCGGCGCTGGTTGTCGAGCATGCGGGCCACCGGGCCACGGTTCATATAATAGAGGACGATCAGGTTGCGGGTATCGGCGGGCGAGCCCAGGCGCCGGTCCAGATCATAAAGTTGCGCGCGCGCAACGACCGCGCCGGGGTAGCGCTGCTCCTCGTAGAGATCCTCGAAAATATTGCCGGCCTGCATGAGCTTGTTCACTGTCGCCCGCTCGCGTTCCGTGAGCCTGGAGACGTCCGGCGCGAGGTGCGCCATGAGTGTCTTATCGATCACCGGCTGGCTTTCCGCAAGCGGTAGATAACCCGCCGGAAGTTTCACCGGGGCGGCGTGGCTGGCAATGGAATTGAAGAGCACGGCACACATGATGACACTCACGCTCAGGTGTTTCATTCGTTCTCCCAGTGCGGATCCACTTCCGGGTACTTGGCGAGGTAGCGCCGGAAAGTTTCTTTGATTTCCTGCAATCGCTCCGGCGTGCGCGCCTCGAAGCGCAGGACGAGCTCGGGCAGATTGGACGACGCGCGCACCAGTCCCCAGCCGTCGTCGAAGGCCACACGCGCACCGTTGATGTCGATCACGCGCTTGAAATCACGTTTGAGCTCGGCGGTGAGCTTCTCCACCACCTGGTACTTCACTTCGTCGGCGCATTTCACCTGGATGGCGGGTGTCGAGATGTACGACGGCGTTCCTTCCATGATTTTCGAGAGCGACTCACTCCGCGCGGCCACGTACTCGACAAAGCGCAGACCCGAGTAGATGCCGTCGTCGAAGCCGTAGTAGTTTTCGACAAAGAACACGTGCCCGCTCATCTCTCCCGCGAGCGCCGCTTTCTCCTCGTGCAGCTTGGCCTTGATGTGCGAATGCCCCGTCTTCCACATGATGGGCACCCCACCGTGGGCGCGGATGTCATCTTCGAGCGCCTGCGTGCACTTCACGTCGAACACGATCTTTCCACCGGGCACGCGCTCGAGCACCTGCCGCGCGAGAAGGATCATGTAGCGGTCGGGCCAGATGACATCGCCCTTTTCATCCACCACGCCGAAGCGGTCGCCGTCGCCGTCGAACGCCAGGCCCAGGTCGGCGCCTTCAGCGCGCACACGCTTCCCCAGGAACTCCACGGTGTCTGTGCGCGCCGGGTCGGGCTCGTGGTTGGGAAAGTCGGGATCCAGATCCGTGAACTGCTCGATCACGTTCACGCCCGCGGCGCGGAAGATGCGCGGCGCAAACGCGCCCGCGGTGCCGTTGCCCGTGTCGATCACGATTTTCAGAGGACGTTTGATCTTCACGCGCGACACCAGGTCGTGCTGGTAGTCGTCGATGATCGACGCTTCGGTGTAGTCACCATGGCCCGCAACAAAATCCTCGCGCGCGATGATGTCGTAGAGCTCTGCGATCTCGTTCGCCACCAGCGTCGACGAAAAACCGGCGCCGAGCTTGAGGCCGTTCCAGCCTTTGGGGTTGTGGCTGCCGGTGATCATGGCGCCGCCCTTCACCTTGAAGCGGTACTGCGACCAGTACATCATCGGCGTGAGACACATGCCGATCATGATCACGTTGCGGCCGCTGGCGCGCAGGCCCTTGACCAGGCCATCCTTGATTTCCACCGAGCCGAAACGGCTGTCGTAACCGACCACCATGTGTTCGACATTCTTGCGCGCGAGAAAGGTTCCGAAACCGCGTCCGATCCACTCTGCGCTCGTTGCGTTCAGTTCGTCATCGTTCACTCGCCCGCGAATGTCGTATTCGCGGAACATGGTTTTCTTGAGCAATGGCACGTGATGTCCTTCCTTATATATGGATGTTCCGGGGCGTAAGTCGCGCTAGCTGCGCGCGCGGTGCTCGATGGCGTGCACTTTGACACCGGCCATCATCGCATAGGCGCGCATGAGGTCACGTTCGCCCATGCCTTCGCTGGACTCGGGCGCGTAGACGCGGATGCGAATGGGATCGAGATTCAGATTGAGGGCGTCGAGCGTTCGCCACTGGTCGACGTACGCTTCCACCCACATGTGGCCGACGAACGCGTGGTCGTGCTCGCTGTACGCGAGACCGACGACGGGCCGCGCGGGAATCCCGGCGGCACGCAGGACCGCGGCCGTGAGCAGCGAGTGCTCGGTGCAATCACCGGTGCGTGTGCGATACACATC
>DATEHD010000324.1:0-9605 GCA_035279765.1 Candidatus Krumholzibacteriia bacterium
CATCTCGCTCAACGTGATGTCGCTCGGAGGGTTGACACTGGGAATTGGAATGCTGGTGGACAACTCGATCGTCGTGCTGGAGTCGATCTATCGAAAACGAAAACAGGGCGTGCCCCTCGCGCGCGCAGCCGTCGACGGCACCGACGAGGTGGCCGCCGCGGTGACGGCGTCGACGCTCACCAGCGTCGCCGTGTTCCTGCCCATCGTGTTCGTGGAGGGAATCGCCGGCCAGCTCTTCTTCGACCAGGCCGTGACGGTGAGCGTGAGCCACATGGCGTCGCTGGCCGTGGCGCTCACGCTGATTCCGATGCTGTCCGCACTGGGTGCGCGCGTCACCCGGGCCGACGTGGCGCCGACGCGCGAATCGCTCATGTCGGCGTCGGAAGAGGATGCGCGCGGTTCGCTCTCGCTCGGCAAGCTCTCGCTCGCCTATGACCGCTTCGTGCGCCGCGCGTTGCGTCGTCCCAAGACCACCGTCGCCATTGGCTGGGGCCTGTTCGCGGCGTCGCTGCTTTGCGTTCCCATGATCGGCCGCACGCTGATTCCGTCGCTCACCGAGGGCGAATTCTTTTTCGAAGTGAATCTGCCGCAGGGTGCGTCATTGCAGGCCACCGACCGCGTGATCGCGCAGCTCGAAGCCGCAGCCGCCGAGGACCCGCGCATCGACCGCAACTATTCGCGCGTGGGGAGCCGTCTCGTGGCGGGCGGCATGTCGCTCAACACCATGGGCGAGCATCTCGGGCAGATCAACATCGTGCTCAAGGACAAGGCGCACGACAAGGTGGAGGAAGCCACCATCGAATCGTTGCGCAAGAAGTTCGAAGCGATTCCCGACATCGAGGCCAAATTCGGGCGGCCCTCGTACTTCAGCCTGAAGACGCCGATCGAAGTGGTGCTCTACGGCGAGGACCTCGACGCGTTGCGCGACTACTCGCTCGACCTTTCGCGCGACATGGAGACGGTGCCGGGTCTCGTCGACGTGCGCTCGTCGCTCGAAGCGGGCAATCCCGAGCTGCAGGTGGTGTTCAACCGCGACCAGCTCGCGGCGCTGCACCTCGACCTCGGCACCATGTCGTCGACGCTGCAGGACCGCGTGCAGGGTGCGGTGCCCACGCGTTACAAGGAAGCGGACCGCCAGATCGACGTGCGCATTCGTAACCGCGAGTCGGACCGCCGCACGGTGAACGACGTCGAGAACCTGGTGCTGCCGGGTCCGGATGGCGCACCGATTCGTCTGGTGTCGATCGCGGATGTAAAGATCGACCAGGGTCCGGCCGAAATTCACCGCCTGCAGCAGCAGCGCGCCGCGGTGGTCAGCGCCAACCTCCACGACCGCGGCCTCGCCGCCGCGGTGCGTGATGTGCGCGCCACGCTGGCCAAGAATCCGCCGCCGCAGGGAATCACCGCCGAGATGGCCGGCCAGCAGGCCGAGATGGCCACGTCGTTCAACAGCCTGCGCTTTGCACTCCTGCTGGCCGTGTTCCTGGTGTACCTGGTGATGGCGGCGACGTTCGAATCCTTCGTCCATCCGCTGGTCGTACTGTTCACGATTCCGCTCGCGATTGTCGGCGTCGTGATCGGGCTGCTCGTCACCGGCACCGACATCTCGGTGATGGTGCTTATCGGCGTCATTCTCCTGATCGGAATCGTGGTCAACAACGCCATCGTGCTCATCGATTGTGTCAATCGGTTGCGCCGCGCCGGCGTCGACAAGCACGAAGCGGTGGTCCGCGCCGGGCACATACGCCTGCGCCCGATCCTGATGTCGACGCTCACCGCGGTGCTGGGACTGGTTCCGATGGCGATTTCGTGGGGCGAAGGTTCGGAGCTGCGCGCACCGCTCGCCATCACCGTGTTCTGGGGGCTTTCCATTGCGACGTTGTTGACGCTGGTTGTGCTTCCGGCTGCGTATCTCGTGGTACCCTCGAAGGTGACCGTCGAGATACCGGCCGCGGCGGAGGAAAAGGCATGACGCTTCCCGAAATTGCCATCAAGCGCCACGTCACCATGCTGATGATCATCATCAGCCTTGTCGTGCTGGGCGCGGTCGCGCTGTTCCGGCTGCCGCTCGCGTTCATGCCCGACGTCGAGCAGCCCATGCTGTTCGTGCGCTTCGACTACCAGAACGCCAACGCCTCGCAGATCGAGCGCCTTGTCATTCGCCCGTCGGAAGAGGCGCTGGGCTCGGTCAACGGGCTCAAGAACATGTTCTCGCACGTCGACAACAACGGCGGCAACATCGGCCTCGAGTTCGACTGGTCGCAGAACATGAAGGTGGCGCGCACCG
The DNA here is from genome assembly GCA_035279765.1 of Candidatus Krumholzibacteriia bacterium. Taxonomy (GTDB): domain Bacteria; phylum Krumholzibacteriota; class Krumholzibacteriia; order WVZY01; family JAKEHA01; genus JAKEHA01. Next base: position 2,288 of record DATEHD010000324.1, read on the forward strand.
ACGTGTGGGAGAAGATCGACCGCATCCGCAAGGACCTTCCCGACGATATCGGCGACATCACCGTTTCCAACAACTGGGACGGCCGCGAAGCCGAGCAGCCCATCATCGAGGGTCGCCTCTCATCGAAGCGCAATCTCTCCGAGAGCTATGACCTGCTCGAGCGCCGCATCGTGAAACCGCTGGAGCGCATCCCCGGCGTGGCGCAGGTACGCCTCGACGGTGTGAACCCGCGCGAAGTCCGCATCAATCTCAATGTCGACAAGCTGGAATCGCACGGCGTCGACGTGCGCGAAGTGATCACATCGCTCCAGAACTCCAACTTCGACCGCTCGCTCGGGCGCATTGCCGACGGCGACTCGCGCTGGACGCTGCGCATGGTGGGCACGTTCAAGTCGATCGAGGAGATCCAGGATTTCCCGATCCGCGCCGACGGCCTCAAGCTCAAGGACATCGCAGAGGTGCGGTACGAGGAGCCGCCGCTCGAATACGGACGCCATCTCGACGGCAATTTCGCCATCGGGGTCAGCATCGCGCAGGAATCCAAGGCCAACACGGTGGAAGTGTGCGACGCCGTGCAGAAACGCATCGCCGAGATGGACAAGGATCCGGAGCTGGATGGCGTCAACTTCCTTACCTGGTTCAGCCAGGGCGCCGAGATTCGCAAGACGCTGAAGGACCTCCTGTTCACGGGCATCTTCGGCGCCATCCTGGCGGCGCTGGTGCTGTACACCTTCCTGCGCCGCGTGTCGACAACCCTCGTCTCGGTGTCGTGCATTCCGTTCTCGCTGGTGGTGGCGTGCGGCTTCATCTGGGCGCGCGGCGGCTCCATGAACACGCTGGTGCTGCTCGGGCTCATTGTTGCCATCGGCATGCTCGTAGACAACGCCGTCGTGGTGATGGAGAACATCTTCCGCCACCAGGAGATGGGGGAGAATCAGAAGGAAGCCACGCGCAAGGGCGCCGCCGAAGTGTCGATCGCCGTGATCGCCGCCACCTGCGCATCCGTGATTGTGTTCCTGCCCCTCATTTTCAACAAGCCGAGCGAGATGAACATTTATCTCAAGGAGCTCGGCATCGCGGTGTGCATCGTCATCCTGGCCTCGCTCTTCATCAGCCAGACATTGATTCCGCTGGCGACATCGTGGTTCATCAAGTCGCGCCCGAAGCCCAAAACGAAGGCGATGCTCAAGACCGAGTCGTTCTACCAGCAGCTGCTCGTCTTCAACCTGAAGCACCGCTGGGTGACGCCGCTGGTTCTGGTGGGTGTTCTGGCGTCGGCGTACTACCCGTTCATGAAGGTCGACAAGAACTTCGACGCCAACCAGACCGAGCTGTTCGTGCAGGTGAATTACACGATCAGCGAGAATCTCTCGCTGGAGCGCAAGGAGCAGCTGGTCACGAAGGTGGAGAAGGCGCTCGAGCCGCACCGCAAGGAGCTCATGGCCCGTTCCATCTACTCGTACTGGGGCGACCAGTTTGTCATGACGCGCGTGTATCTCAAAGAGGGGGAAGCCAACGAGAAGAACATCGGCGCGGCGCGCAAGGCGCTGCGTGGAATGCTCCCCGAGGTGGCGGGTGTGAAGCTCGAGGTCCAGGACAACAACCAGTTCTGGCGGCAGGACCGCGGCAAGCGTATCGCACTCCAGATCGTGGGCGAAGATTCCGACGTGCTGGCGGATCTGGCGGAAGAAGCCAAGCGCCGCATCTCCGACGTACCCGGGCTGACCGATCCGTTCTCCGGGAGTGAAGACGCGCAGGAAGAAATCCACATCCATGTGGACCGCGAGACGGCGGCCAAGATGGGCGTCAACGCCATGCAGCCGGCGCAGGTGGTAGGACTCACTTTCCGTGGCCAGCGCCTGCAGCGTTTCCGCACCAACGACGGCGAGCGCGAGATGCGCGTCGTGCTCGATGAAAAAGAAGACGAGAGCATGTCGCAGCTGCGCAATCTCCCCATCTGGACGCGCGCGGGCGAAAAGATCCCGCTCGCCTCACTCGCCACCTTCGAGCAGAAGCCGGGCTCGCGCCAGATCGAGCGCGAGAACCGCCAGACCAGCACGTGGGTGGGCGCACGCTTCGAAGCCGGAACGCGCGAGCAGTACGTGCCGCTGGTGACGGCGGCGATGCAGGGCATGCAGTTTCCGTACGGTTATTCGTGGACGTTCGGGAGCTGGGAAGAGCGGCGCAAAGAGAACCAGCAGGAGTTCCTGACCAACCTGATGCTCGCGCTGTTGTTGATTTTTGCGGTGATGGCGTCCATCTTCGAATCGGTCCGCCAGGCGATTACACTTTTGGTGGCGCTGCCGTTCGCGCTGGCGGGTGCATTCTGGACCTTGTGGCTGACACACACGGACTTCGACCAGCCCGCGGCGGTGGGACTCCTGCTTTTGATCGGCACCGTGGTGAACAACGGCATCGTGATGCTCGCGCACGTGAATCACTACCGTAACCAGGGCTACCAGCGCTATGACGCGCTCCTGCGCGGTTGCCGCGAGCGCCTGCGTCCCGTCGTCATGACGGCGCTCACCACCATGACATCGCTGCTCCCGATGGTGATCGAAAAACCGTCGCTGGGCGGAACCTACTACTACTCGATGGCGCTCGTCATCATGGGTGGACTGTTGCTGTCCACCATTCTTACTCTCGTTCTGCTTCCCACCGCGACCACGCTTGTGGAGGATGGCACCAACGCGCTGGGGCGGCTCGTGCTGCGCCTGGCGATTCTGATGCGCCTGCGCAAGCGGGAGGAAGCGCTCGCGGACTAGTTTTCACCGCACGACGGACAACAAAACGCCCCGGCGCTGATCGCACCGGGGCGTTTCTTTTTCGGGCAGGAAAGCTGCCTTCGCGAACACTTCGACTTACTTGAGCAGCACCGCCTTGCGGGTCAACGTTTCCGTCCCGGCCACCAGGCGGTACAGATACACGCCCGATGCCACGGAGTTGCCCCGAGTGTCGGTGCCGTTCCATTCGGCCTCGAACACTCCGGCCGGCTTGTTCACGTTGTGCACCAGCATGCGCACGAGGCGGCCGCCCACGTCGTACACGGCGAGCGTGACCTTCGTCGCCTCGGGCAGCGAATAACGAATGGTCGTCGTCGGGTTGAACGGGTTGGGATAGTTCTCGAGCGCAAGCCGAGCCGGCACCGGGTGCTCGATGCCGCTCGCGGTTCCGACCGGCTGCGGGAACTCGATCAACTGGTGATTGACGATCTGGTTCTCGGACCAGGTGCTCGTGACTTCCAGAACGACGTAGGAGCCAACCGGCACGTCGCTGATCAGGTTGAGGCTGAACTCGAACGCATCCTCGGGAGTCACCGTTCCGGTGCCCACGATATGGGGCTGGAGCGATGCATAGATCGGATCACAGGGGCTCAGCTGCGGAAGCTGGAGCAACGTCGGCGAGACTCGATAGCCCACCGTGACGTGCAGGGCGTCGCTCCATTGGTGATTGTCATCCGGTCCGTTGATCCATCCGCCGGTATTGAAGTCGACAGCACCCACCGTGAACTTCACCGTGCCGTGGCCCGGTTCTGCCGCGGAAAATGTCCGGTAGGACGTGTTCACCGTCGGAACGCGATTCTGAACCGGTACGATCACCGGTGGGGTGGTGCAAGGAAGGCTGGGCGTGGTGAGGAAGCACCGCAGTACCGTGAGCGGTGGACTCAGCGGGGGATAGCTTGGACGGCACCAGCCAAAATGCACGTACGTTGTCGGCGGGATGGTCGGCGGCACGTTGTACCAGCCGATGTTTTCATCGCGCCCGCCGTCATAGATGCTGGTCGCGGGTGGGTTGCCGAGCTGAATACAGTCGTTCGAGTTGACCACGGCCGAGAAGGTCTGGTCGGATCCGTCGGACGGACCCACCGTCACCATCGACAGTCCGTCGAATGTGGTCAGGTATGGATTGCAAAACCACATCTGCTCATAGCGCGTCCGGCAGTAGAACGGGTAGTCCTCCACCTCGCCGTGCTGCGCCGCGCCCGCAGGCCCCGCCAGCGTGCCGTCGTAGTTGTTGGCGGCGCCCACGTCTTCACCCCAGTCGAGACGCGCACGCAGCCACACCGGTTTGGTCGGGTCGGGTGGCAAGGGAAGGAAAATAGCGCCCGGCGCGATGACGAGTCCGACCGCATTGGCCACGGCGGGCGGAGGCGGCGCCAGCGGAACATCCATGAAATGCTCGGCGAAAATACAGTCCTGGTTGATGTCCATCCACGCGTTGCCGTACATCGGAGTCACGGGATAATTGTGCGAATTGGCCACGTTGTCCGTCGCGTAGCGCGCCCACTCGAATACGGCGAGGGGCCGGTTCCAGACCGGCGGGTTCGGCGCCCACGTGACGCCGTCGTCGAACTTGTCGCGGTCGACGACGTTGGCTTCGCATTCGGAGTCGACGTTGCCGTTGGAAAGACGCGCCAACCATTCGTACGTCCAGTTGCGCGCCGGCTGCCGCTCCTTGATGCCAAATATGTGCTCCGCGCCGGCGCCCACGCCGTCCAGCGTCAGACCATTCAAGACGCGGCCGGCGCCGGCGACGTGTACCAGCGTCGGATATAGATTGAACACGCCCATCCACGGATCCGGAGCGTCACCGAGGTCAGGATTGTAGAGGTAATTGTCACCGTCGGTGTCCGGGTTCTTGAGCATGTGATTGGCCCAGCCGCCCCCGGTAGGACCGGTGCCAATCTGCCAGAACTGCTCCATGATGGCGTTGGCCGGGTCGTTGTGCGCGCCACCCAGGGGAAAGATATGGTCGAGGCCGAGAAAGTGCCCGATTTCGTGTGTGGCCTCGGTCTCCAGGTCCACCTGCCACTCCTGGATGCCGTTGCCGTTCACGTCCGTGTCACCGTCGGCAGCCGTGGGCCAGTTGCCGGCAGGCGCGTAGTCAACGTCGGCGGCGCACGCGGCGCCGTGCGCGAGCAGCACCCACTGTCGATTGCCGAAGCCGGGCACGTTGAGGCGGCTGTTGAAGATGATGTCGGCCTCGGTGATGCGGCCCGTCGCCGCGTTCCGGATCACGAGTGTTGCTGCGTTGGTTGCGGCTCCCAGCGCCACCGCGCTCCACGACATCGTGTTCCAACCGTCGGTCACGAATCCACCGGCCGGAAGTCCTCCCGCGAATGCATTCGTGAAGTTCAGCTTGCTCGGCGTCACTGCGTCCCACGTGTTGAAGCCGTTGGTGCACGCGTTCAGAAACGCGGCGCGATCAGCCGCCTCATTGGCGATGCCGTTGTTGTTGAGATCGGGAACCGCACTGGAGCCGATCACCCAGGGCACCTTGCACGAAGGAAACTCGCGCAGGTCCCAATGCGTAAACGGCGGAGCGAGGTGCGGAGCTTTGCTGGCACCGCCGGGGGGATTGATCAGACGGAAATTCTGGGCGAGTGCCGGCGCCGACACGCTCACAAGCACCAGCGCCGCTGCGAGTGCGAAGCATGAACGGGATGGTGTGATGTGTTGCATGGCTTACCGCCCCTTCTCTTGCTCGTCCACCAGGCGCGAGATGTTGCGCACAAACGTATCGAGCGGCACGCCGCGATCAACCACAGTGGGCGCTCCGGTTGCGGGATCGGTGGCGATCGTCAGCTTGCCCTGGAAGAGACCGGTCAGTGGCGCGTATGTGGGCGATGTCGCGTCGAGGAAAACGATCACGTTCTCGCCGGTTTGGAACAGGGGCTGGTCGACGAGCTCCATCGACACGTCGCCGACGCGGCCGCCGAGCAGCCGGATGCTCAGCGCGCCGTTGTCGGGGCGCGCTCCCTTGTATTGATGGGAGACCTGAATCGTGACGGTGGTGAAGATCTGGGTGTGGTCGGGAGTCCAGTCCGCGTGCACGGCGGTGACGCGGCCCTCGGCGATGGTTCCTGAGAGACGAACCAGCTCGCGGTCGTCGAGCCGGATCACCGATGTTGCGTACGCGGCGCTGGCGAACACACACGCGAGTGCTGACACGGCAATCGCGATTAGCCGCCGGAAGCAGGGCATGGAAAAACGGACGGATGGATGCATCACATCCTCCTGTTCGGCGCCGGGGGGCGCGTGGAAAGGCAACAATGCAATTTACGGGGACGGCGGCCCAGGTGTGGTGCGGCTGGAGAGAAAATGACAACTACTGCGCAGAGCCGCTTCGGGTACGGCCAGCAGATGTCGTCGTCCGGCGCGGACTATACCAAATCCTGAACAATCCAACAATATCCCGAGTGAGACGGGGCGGTACCCACGCGGGTTGTAATGACCCCTTGAGTCCTGATAGTCTGGCCTCCTGCCGCCGCAGCGCCACGTCGCCTTCACCGTCCATAATCCATGAAACTATTGCGTGATCTCGTCGAGTCCATTCGCGGGAGTGAACAGGATTACACCGAGGGCAGCCTCGGTCGTGCCATCTTGCTGCTCTCGGTGCCCATGGTGCTGGAGATGGCGATGGAGTCGGTCTTTGCCATCGTCGACATCTTCTTCGTTTCCCACATTGGTCCTTCCGCCGTCGCCACCATCGGGCTGACGGAATCCATTCTCACGCTTGTATACGCGCTGGCGCTCGGGCTCGCCATGGGCACGACGGCGATGGTGGCGCGCCGCATCGGTGAGAAGAATCGGACGGAGGCCGCGGACACCGCCGTACAGGCCATTCTCGTCGGCGTGATGGCGTCGATTCCCATCAGCATCGTCGGAATCTTCTTCGCGAAGAAAATGCTGCGCATGATGGGCGGCGATCCGTGGGTCGTCGACATTGGTTATCGCTACATGCGCTGGATGCTCGGCGGCAACCTCGTCATCATGCTGATCTTCATCAACAATGCGATCTTTCGCGGCGCCGGCGATGCCGCCATTGCGATGCGCGTGCTGTGGATCTCGAACGCGATAAACATCGTGCTCGATCCCGCGCTGATCCGCGGCTGGGGGCCGTTCCCCGAGCTCGGTGTGGAGGGAGCGGGCATCGCCACGACGTGCGGGCGCGGCGTCGGCGTACTGGTGCAGTTCTACGCGCTGTTTTACGGCGCGCGCCATATCAAGGTGCTGAAATCCCAGGTGCGCGCGAAGGCATCGCTCATGTGGCGGTTGATTCGTGTTTCACTCGGCGGCATCGGCCAGTTCATCATCGCCACGTCGAGCTGGATCGGCCTTGTGCGCATCATGTCCGAATTCGGAAGCCCGGCGATCGCCGGCTACACGATTGCGATCCGCATCATGATGCTCACGTTTCTTCCGGCGTGGGGACTCTCGAATGCGGCCGCCACGCTGGTGGGACAGAACCTGGGCGCGGGCAAGCCGGAGCGCGCCGAGCGCTCGGTGTGGCTCACCGGCTGGGCCACCATGGGCTT
>DATEHD010000325.1:0-2612 GCA_035279765.1 Candidatus Krumholzibacteriia bacterium
TAGAGCTCTTCTTCTCCGCGCGGCGCTCGCCCTTGACGGTCAGCACGCCCTTGTCGGCGGTGACTTCGATGTCCTTGCCTTCGACGCCCGGCAGGTCAGCGGCCACGACGAAACGCTCGGTCTCCTCGTGCACGTCGACGTGCGGGATCCAGCTGACGCTGGCGCTGTCAGCGCTGTCGCCGAGGGCCTGATCGAAGTGCCGCGCGAGGCGGTTCACGAGCGCCCACGGCTCGTAACGAACGATGGTCATGAGAGTTCTCCTGTTGGAAAGGTTGAAAGCCAAAATTCAGCCCAAAAGTCTGCGTTGAGCACGATGTGCGGTCCGGCGGCGGAGCTTTCAAGAGCGGTGCGGCAGCGAAACGCCGCGTCGTGATGCGGATCGCGGCTCGGATCCGGGAGCAGCCGTGGGCGCTTCCGCATTGCTCAAAAATTGAGCAGTGGGCCTGGCCGAGCGTGAGCCTCGCCGCTGCCCGGTGCGGCCAACGTCGAGTCCAAGGTGCTCGGATTGGTGGATAGCCTGTGCAAAAGCTGTGCTCCGCCTGAGCACAAGATATTGGGTCGGCACGGTCGGCCCCAAGCTGCGCGATCGTCAAAAAATTCAGGTGGAAGCTACGGCCAATAGTTTCGTAAGTTATTGAAATTACATTATAAAAGCGACCTTACAAAATGTGCTTCTGAATCTTGACGCGTCTATCCTTGCTAATTAGTCTTCTGACCCCGACACAAGATCTTGTGTTCGCGAAGGCGATCAGGGTCACGCGGTCGGGGAGAGGTTACAGGGGCCTGACTGCCACCGTGGCAGCGGTACCGGGTAAGGCACGCGGCTCATCGAGCGCACTGCGCTTTCGCCGGAAAATCCCTGCAATCCGTTGGACAAGGCTTCCAAGAATATTCGGAGCGCCGCGGATTACATGAACACTGTGATGAAGATCGACCCCAAGGATACCGACGCGATCTCCTTCCAGGAGGCATCGCTCGATATCTGGGACAAGAAGTACCGGCTCACCGCCAAGGACGGCACGCCCATCGACAAGTCGATGGACGACACCTATAAGCGCGTCGCCCGCGCGCTCGCGGACGTGGAAGCCGATGACGTGCGCGAGCACTGGAACGAGCGTTTCCTCTGGGCGCTGCGCCACGGCGCTATTCCCGCCGGGCGCGTGACCTCCAACGCCGGTGCGCTCGAGCACAAGCCCGCGACCTCGACCATCAATTGCACGGTCTCGGGGACGATCCACGACTCGATGGACGACATCCTCAGGAAGGTCCACGAGGCGGGCCTGACGTTGAAGGCGGGATGCGGAATTGGCTACGAACACTCGACGCTGCGGCCGCGGGGCGCGTACGTGTCGGGCGCCGGGGCCTACACCTCCGGCCCGCTGTCCTTCATGGATATCTTCGACAAGATGTGCTTCACCGTCTCGTCTGCCGGCGGCCGCCGCGGCGCGCAGATGGGCACGTTCGACATCGGCCATCCCGACGTCATGGAGTTCATCCGCGCCAAGCGCGAGAACGGCCGCCTGCGACAGTTCAACCTGTCGCTGCTCATCACCGACGAGTTCATGCAGGCGGTGCGCGCGGATCGCGAGTGGAAGCTCGCTTTTCCGCTGTCGCGGAAAGAATATGAGTCGGACAAGCCCGATCTCACGGACGCGGCCAAATTCTTGTGGCGTGAGTGGTCAATTCACGCGGGCTACGTCGTCAACGACGAAGGCATGGTGGCCTGCAAGATCTACAAGACAGTGCCGGCGCGTCGCCTGTGGGACATGATCATGTCGTCCACCTACGACTTCGCCGAGCCCGGGTTCATTCTCATCGACCGCGTCAATGAGATGAACAACAACTGGTGGTGCGAGAACATCCGCGCCACTAACCCCTGCGGCGAGCAGGCGCTTCCGCCCTACGGCTCATGTCTGCTGGGTTCGGTGAACCTGACGCGTTTCGTGAAGCATCCGTTCACGGACTTCGCCGAATTCGACTGGAGCGAGTACCGCGAGGTCGTGAAAGTCTTCACGCGCATGCTCGACAACGTGGTCGAGGTGAACGGTCTGCCACTCGAGCAGCAGCGCCACGAGATCCTGCGCAAGCGCCGTCACGGCATGGGCTTCCTCGGGCTCGGCAGCACCATGACGCTCTTGAAGATGAAGTACGGCTCGCCCGATGCGGTGCAGTTCACCGAGGACGTGACGCGCGAGATGGCGGTGGCCGGCTGGGAGGCGGCGCTGGAGTTGTCGCGCGAGAAGGGCCCGGCGCCGATCATGAACGAGGAGTTCACGGTCACCAAGGAGATGCTGCGCAAGCGTCCGGAGATGGCGAAGGACGGCTGGAAGCCAGGCGCCAAGATCGCCGGGCGCCTGCTGCACGCCAAGTACAGCCGCTACATGCAGCGCGTGGCGGGCGTCGCGCCGCACCTGGTGCACGAGCTGGCCGAGACCGGGGCCCGCTTCACGCACCACACCTCGATCGCGCCGACCGGCACGATCTCGCTGTCGCTCGCCAACAATGCGTCCAACGGCATCGAGCCGTCGTTCGCCCACCATTACTTCAGGAACGTGATCCGCCCAGGGAAGAAGTCCAAGGAGAAGATCGACGTCTTTTCGTTCGAGTTACTG
>DATEHD010000326.1:0-5313 GCA_035279765.1 Candidatus Krumholzibacteriia bacterium
TCACCGACAGCATTTATGCCACTGTCGCGGGCGCCATGGCGGGGCGCTTCCGCGCCGGCGACCGGCTGCCCAGAATCCGCCGCGTGGCCGTGGCCACCACGTATATCGCCCTGTCTGCATTGGCGTTATTCGTTCACCCAACAAAGTTGTAGACGCGGGGGGCCATATTGGCCAATATGTGCGCCGAAATCGGCATCCCGTGCGTCGGAGCCCTCGGTCTTGTGCTCTGGTTGAGCCGCCGGATTGGCGTACGCGGGTGCACTCGCATACTCGTTTGTGGCAGCGCGTAGAGGGCTCGCGGTGGAGCGCTGTGATGACGGGACATGCGCCGTCGAACAAGACGGCGACTAGAGGAGATTCACAATGATGAAATCCACCTGGATGCGGTTGGGCGTTTGCATGCTCGCCGCAGTCGCGATGGTCGCAATGCTCGAAGGCTGTTCGAAGAAGAAGGCCGCCGAGACCTCGACCACCGAGACGCAGACCAGCACCCCGGCAACCACCGCCAACACGGCGATGGCGGGCACCTACAGCGCCTCCATGGCGAACGGCACCTCGTCGCTCATGCTCAACGCGGATATGTCCGCGTCGTTCAGCATGCAGCCCTCGGCCAGCGCTCCGGCGATGGTTGAGAACGGCACGTGGGCCAACGGCGCCGCGGCGAACACGGTTGACGTGACCTTCAGCAAGTCGCCCATGGATTCGACCATGTCGATGACGCTGAACTTCACGGCGACGGGTGACACGCTTGCCCTGACCAACGGCGACGCCGTCGGAATGGGCGGCCTCAAGCTGGTGAAGCAGCAGTAAGCTGGTTTTCGACGACGTGATTCGGGCCCGCCTCACGAAGCGATTCGATGCGGCGGGCCCGTTTTCTTTGGAGCAAATGATTGTGCGACGACGCGCGTACATATGGATGGCGGTCATGGCGGTGATTGCTTACGGCTGCGCCAAGAAGAACAGCGCGCCGGGCGAGCATGCGTTCCACGCCTCGACGGCGCCCGCCGATACCATCGGCCGGGGGCCGTGGCGCTGGATTGCCACCGTCACGCCGTCATCGCGCACGGTGTGCACCAACCCCGACGTCTACACGATCACGTTTCTTCCCGACAGCACCGCTCGTCTGCTGATCGATTGCAACCGCGGCAGCGGCCGTTATCACATCGACGGCCACTCGATTCACATCGGCCCCGTCGCGTCGACACGCATGATGTGCCCGCCGGGTTCGATGGACACCACGTTTGCGTCGCAGCTCCAGCGTGCCAATGCGTGGCACGTCGAAACCGACACCCTCCAGCTTGACACAGTTGGCGAGAGCCAGATGCTGCTCGTGCGCTGATGTCCGCCACGCCTCACACAATCATGCTGCTGGCCGGCGGGGACTCCGCCGAGCGCGACGTCTCACTCTCGAGCTCGCGCGGCATCGCCTCGGCGCTCCGCGAAGCGGGGCATCGCGTGCTCGTGTGCGACCCCGCGCGCCCGCATATCGCGCCCACGGAATACGACGACGCCATCTTTGGTGAATCGAAAATCGGTGCGGAACCGCCGGTGATCGAGGTCGACATTCACGCGGCGCGCGAAGCCTTCGTGAAACTGCTGCTGAGCGCGGACACCTTCAAGATCGACATCGTGTTCATGGGGCTGCACGGCGGCGCGGGAGAGAACGGCACCATCCAGGCCATACTCGAGTATATCGATATTCCGTTCACAGGCAGCAGTGCCACGGCGTGCGCGCACGCGATGGACAAGCAGCGCGCCAAGATTCTCGCCGAAGCCGCCGGCGTGCCGGTTCCGCCGGGATTGCACTTCGAAGCATCGGCGCTTGCGGCGGGAACACTGGAGCAGCAGGTGAGAGAATTTGTGGGACTGCCCGCGGTGGTGAAGCCGAATTCGCAGGGCTCGAGCGTGGGGCTCACCATTGTCGACAAGTTCTCGGAGCTGGATGAAGCCGCGCGTCGTGCGCTGGCGACTGACAAGTCGGTGTTGATCGAGCGCTACATCGAAGGACGCGAGCTCACGCAGTCGATTCTCGACGGCGGTCCGGACACGCCGGTTCTGGAGATTCGCCCCAAGGGCGGTCTGTACGACTATTTCCACAAGTACCAGTCGGGCAACACGGAATACCTGGTGCCCGCGCCTGTCGAGCCTGCGGTTGCAAGCGCGGTGCTGGAATCATCCAAGCGCGCCTTCGCGGCGCTCGGGCTCTCGGTCTATTCGCGCATTGATTTCCGACTGGATCCCGCGGGCCGGCACTACATGCTCGAAGCCAACACGCTTCCGGGCATGACGCCGATGTCCCTGGTGCCGAAGGCATGCGCCGCGGTGGGAATGTCGTACGTCGAGTTGTGCGATTGGATCGTTCGCCGCTCTCTCGCCCGATTTCGTTCCTGACGCACTCGCGGGGCCGGTGACGGAAGTCCGGACCAGGACCGTTACGGTCCTAAACTGGCCGCCCGCGGCCAATTCAGGTCCGCTGCGGACCTGACGGCGACGCCAGAAAATAAAGTTTTACATAACTGGAGAGTGAGCGAGCACCGGCGACTCGCGTCACGGAGATGACGCAGAATCTCTTCGCAACCAGACGTAGACCGGAATGCCCGCCAGCATCAACAACAGCCCAAGCAGTGCAATCTGCGCACCTGCGCCGTAGATCGCCCAGCACGAGTACACAAATGCGATCGTTGAAATCACCGCTGCCGTGCGTGACGGGCGCTCGGTGATGCCGAGGCGCTTGCGCACAAGCACCGGAGCCACCGAGCAGAAAACGTACGGAATCAGTGTCGAGAGCGTCGAAAGCAGAATGGCGAAGTTGAAAATCGAGACCAGCCCGCGCGTGCCCGAATAATTGAACGCAAGCAACAGCGTCGACAACACGACTGCAACCAGGAGTCCGAACACGGGCACGCCGCGCACGTTGACGTCGGCGAAGCGCGCGGGGAACAGCCCATCGCGCGCGGCGGCGCGCGGAAATTCCGCCGAGATGAATACCCAACCGTTCAACGCGCCGAAGCACGAGACCAGCGCACCGATACCCACCGCGTAGTACGCCCAGTCACCCCACATGCGCCGCGCGGCGTCCGCGAACGGCGCCTGCGACGATGCCAGCACGGCGCCCGGCACGGCGCCCATCACCGCAATCGTGCTCGCGATGTAAACGCTCGCCGAGAGCACGGCGCCAATCACCGTTGCGCGCGGGATGGTGCGGTCGGGATCACGCACCGAATCGGCGGGTATGCTCGCGCACTCAATTCCGAGCAGAGCCCACAACACAAGCGCCGCCGCCGACGTCACCGCCTGGAAGCCGCCGGTTCCGGCGGGACGCGCACTGTCGATGTTGGCAGGATGCATCCACAACAGTCCGACCGTGGCGATGGCGACCAGGGGAAGCAGCTTGATCAATACCGTGATGATCTGCACACGGCTGGCGCCGCGCACGCCGCGCGCGTTGATAAGACCCACCGCCCACACACCCGCAATTGCTCCCAGTCCACAACCCAGCGTGTTGCCTTCGAGGGACGGAATAAGGACTTTGAGATAACTCCCGAATGCAACCGCCACCGCCGCGACGCCGGTCCACAGCGAGATCCAGTATCCCCACGCAATCCAGAATCCCGCGAAATCGCCGTAGGCAGCGCGTGAGTACGCGTAGTGACCGCCCGCCTTGGGCAGCATGCGTGCGAGACGCGCAAACACGAGTGCAATCGCGATGGCGCCCAATGACGTGAGCACCCACGCCATCAACGCAAATTTTCCGTAGGGCGCGAGCGACGAAGGCAGGAGAAAGATTCCGGAGCCGATCATGTTGCCGACCACGAGTGCGACGCACGCGATCAGCCCGAGCTCGCGTTTCGGTGAAGGCGTGACGGAGTCCGTCATGGATTACCTCTTACCACACACGAGGGTCGCTGCTATAGTCGTTTGTCCTATGGCCCTCCGCGTCTACGATACGCTCAAGCAGAAGAAAACCGACTTCGAGCCCGTCCATCCGCGCAAAGTGGGAATGTACGTGTGCGGGATGACGGTCCAGGACAAGCCCCACATGGGGCACATGCTGGCCTTCGTCTCGGGCGACATGATCCGGCGCTACCTCGAGTACCTCGGGTACGACGTCGCCTACATTCAGAACTTCACGGACATCGACGACAAGATCATCGACCGCGCCAACCAGGAAGGCGTCGATTACCGGGTCGTGGTCGAGCGTAACATCGAGGCCTACCACCGCATCGCGGCGGCCGTGAACATCAAGCCCGCGACGCTCTACCCGTACGCCACGCACCACATTCCCGAGATCATCGCAATGGTCAGCACGCTGATCGAACGCGGCAACGCCTACGCGGCCGGGGGCGATGTTTACTTCCGCGTCCGTACCAAGAAGGACTACGGCAAGCTCTCCAAGCGCGACATCGACGACCTGATCTCCGGGGCCCGCGTCGAAGTGGGAGAGAACAAGGAAGATCCCCTCGACTTTGCCCTCTGGAAGGCCTCCAAGCCGGGCGAGCCGTACTGGGACAGCCCGTGGGGACATGGCCGCCCGGGCTGGCACATCGAGTGTTCGGCCATGGCCACGAAGTACCTCGGCGACACCCTGGACCTCCACGGCGGTGGCGAGGACCTCATCTTCCCGCACCACGAAAACGAGCTGGCCCAGAGCGAATGCGCGACGGGCAAGGAGTTTGTGCGCAACTGGATGCACAACGGCCTGCTCAACCTGCGTGGTCAGAAAATGTCGAAGTCGACGGGGCACTTCTTCGGAATGGAGGACGTGCTCAAGGAGTTCGACGGCCAGGTCGTCCGCTTCTACCTCCTGTCGACCCAGTTCCGGTCGCAGATGGAGTACTCCCGCGAACGGCTCGAGGCGTCGGCCAAGACCTTCGAGCGCCTGGTCAACGCCTGCCGGTCGGTCGACGAGCACCGGGGCCGCCTGGCGGACGGGCCGCCGGTCAGCACGGCCCAGAGCCGGGAGCTGGTGGCGGCCGCTGAAAAGGCCCGTCAGAACTTCCTCGCGGCCATGGACGACGACTTCAACAGCGCCGGCGCAATCGGCTATATGTTTGAATTGATAAAGACTTACAACGTCATGCTGGACGAGAACCCGGGTGCGGTCACGACCTCCCGCGAGGCCCTGGATGCCGTCTGGTCGAGCCTCAGTCTGTTCGACAGGATCCTCGGGATGTTCCGGGAAGGCCTGCCACGGGCAGCTGAAGATGTCCCCGCCGAGATCCTCGCGGCCGTGGAAGACCGCAATAACGCCAAGAAAGCAAAGGACTTCCAGCGCGCCGACCAGCTCCGCGACAAGATTCTTGCCGCAGGCTT
>DATEHD010000327.1:0-3236 GCA_035279765.1 Candidatus Krumholzibacteriia bacterium
GGCATGCGCAACATCGCTTACCTGCGAAATAAAATCGAGATTTCCGTGGGCAGTACCGTCGAGTGGAAGAACAACGACCCGCTTCCCCACACGGTGACGGCGGCGGACAAATCATTCGATTCGGGCAACATCATGCCTGGACAGACCTGGAAGCACACCTTCACGAAGCCCGGTACATACACCTTCTACTGCACGCCTCATCCGTTCATGAAAGGCGTGATCGTGGTGCGCGGATCATGACGCGTCATTCACTTCATCGCGCATATCGCTGCTTCCCGATATGCTTCGCGGCGCTTGTGTGGGCGGCGATCACGTCATGTATCTCGGAGCGCGCGGCCGCCCCGCTCACCGATGTTGCCGGATGTACGGCTCAGCTGCCGTCGAGCGCCTTCGGCTCGACCATCGTCGTCATTCGCAACTTCACATTCACGCCAGCCGAGGTCCACATTCGGCCGGGCACGAAGGTCACCTGGGTGAACTGTGACGCGCCAGGCAATCCGTCCCACACCAGCACGGCCGATGGCGGCGCTTGGAATTCGCCCCTGCTCGATCCTGGTGCGCTGACCACGGTGGACTTCTCCACGACGGGGTCATTCCCGTACCACTGCGAGCCGCACCCTTTTATGACCGGGCGAGTCGTCGTCGAGTAGTGAGTGGCACACTCGTTAGGAGTTGTTGACACCTAACGCTGACGAGAGGAGTCTTCCAGGACCGCCGCGGCCCGTGTTGCAGCGGCCACACTTTCGATTTTCGCGGCGACGATCGCGAGCTGCTCGCGCGCTTGCGCCCAGTCCCCACGGTCCACCGCCTCCTGCACGCCGGGCAGCGCCATCGCTGCATACGTGTACTTCGGCGCATACAGAACGTGCTTGAACCAGGGTCGCCCGGGAATCCCGCTGTCGTTGAGGAAATGCTGTTCCATGGCGCGCATCGCCTCGTTCGCCGCGCGCAGCCGTGCGCTTCGCGCCGGACTGCTCGGCGCGGCGAGCGTGGTGGCGAGCACGCTCTCGAGCGCAACGGCCGCGCTGGCCCAGTGCCCCGTCGCGTTGTGCGCCGCCGAGACGTCGAGTTTTTCGGCAACCGACGGTTGTGCGGCGAGCGAATCGATGAACCTGTCCACGCGATCGGCGTAGAGCGCGAAGTCGTACGGGTAGAGGTCCGCGTTCGCGAGGCGCAACGCCATGCGTCCCCACACCTCGCTCATCACGGTCATGTACTTGAAGCCCGGGTCGCCGATGTGTGTCATCCAGTAGTAATCGTCGTACACGGAGTGGTAGACGCCATACGGGCCATCGAAATCCATCTCGACCACCGGGACACCCAGGAAATTGAGGAAAACCGTATAGTCGGAGCCGGAGCCGAGTGCGTTGGCAGGATAGTTCACCGGTCGGTGCGCGCTGGCGTTGCGCTTTCCCCAGGCGTCGAGCACCGAACCGGCCCTCGTCGGGTCCTTCACGTCGCGGACAGTTTCCGTCACCACATCGTTGAGCGACGCCACCGCGGTCGCCTCGAAGTTGGACCCGCTCGTGGAGGCGTCCACGTTCAGGTAAGCGATGGCGTTCTCCTTCACGTCGTCCGCGAAGTTCTCCCCCCACTCCGTGCTGCCGGTGAGGTGCCACTCCTCGGCGTCCCAGTCCGCGAAAACGATCGAGCGCTTTGGACGCTTGCCTTCCTTCGCCATCGTGCCAAGGACGCGCGCGAGCTCGAGCTGCGTGGCGGTCCCCGATGACGGATCCACCCCGCCGAACACCCATGCGTCGCGGTGATTGCCCAGAAGGACGTACTTGTCCGGCTCCTCGGTGCCGCGGATGCGACCCTCCACCACGTAGATGGGGCGCGTCGCGCCGTCCATGTCCACCTTCACGTGCACCGTCGTGGCGGCGCCGCCGCCCGCGTGGTACTTGAAGCCAAGCGCGCCCTGCCACGGCTTTGGCGCCTCCGGGCCGCCGAGTGCCCGAAGCAATGGCTCGGCGTCACGGTACGACATGGGCACGGTGATGATCTTCGGCATCGAGAGCGCGTCTTCCGCCTTGATACGCGGCGCGCCCGGCAGCGATGCATAGCCGGGCGTGAGGGGGTCGCCGGCGATCATGAAATCGTAGGTGATCGCGCCGCGCTGGATGTGGCTGGCGGGACCCCACGGTCCGACAGGAAAAGTGTCGCCCTTGGTGAATCCGTCCTCCGCTGGATCGGAGTAGATGAGCAACGCGGCGAGGCCGCGCTTCTGCGCGGTGAGCGCCTTGAAGCCGCGGTAGCTGTAGGGCACCGAGTAACGCACGATCGCGATCTTTCCCTTGAGACTGATGCCCTGCGACTCGAGCCAATCGTAGTCCGACGGGTTGCCGCTCGAGGCGTACACCAGCTCACCGGTGACGTCGCCCGAAGCAGACATGCCGAGATAGGTGGTGCCGGGATCCTGCGTTGTCTGCGGATCCTGCGGAAACGCGTCCTCCTTGAGCGTTGCGACGTAGCGTGTGGGCGCGGTCATCTCGACCTTCACCTCGCGCGGCCAGGGCAGGAGCACGTCGTAGCGATGAATGCGAACGTCCTCCAGTCCGTATTGGCGGAAGCGCGCGGCCACGAAATCGGCGAGCATCTTGTTCCGGATGGAGCCCGCCGGATGCGGTTCGGCGGTGAGGTATTTAAAGAAGGCGCCGGTGGAGTCGCGGCTGAGACGGCGCGAGAGCTCGGCTTCGAATGCGCGTTCTCGAGCGGCGGAGGCGGCCGTGAAGCCTCGCATGTGCGCTGGGGGCTGCTGCCAACGCGCGGCGAGTGTGAGCAAGGCGAACGATGCGACGGCGGTGAACGGCAGCAGTCGGCGTAGAGATCGTGAGAGGCGCATGCCCAACAGTGCTGATGTGAGGTGCTAGGTGCTAGGTGCTCGGTTGCGCTGATCGCCCCCGCCGCGCGACGACATCCGGACCACCGCCGCTCACCGCGCGTTCGAAGGCAGCGTCAGCGCAAGGGCTTTCCGGCGGGGCGGGCGACCTGCGATCAGCGTTTGATGAACTCGCGGCGCTGCTGGCGCGCGACCAGCGACGGGTCGTCAGTCACAACGACGTCAATCCAGGCAACGTCCTCTCGGATGGAGCGCGCGCGTGGCTCGTGGACTGGGAGGTAGCTGGACTCGGACATCCATCCCATGAGGTCGTCGCATCTACTGTTTCCTACGATCTGACGTGGATGACGCCTAACGCCGACGTTCAGCTGCGAGCGGGCGTGCGTCCATGCGGGAG
>DATEHD010000328.1:0-3019 GCA_035279765.1 Candidatus Krumholzibacteriia bacterium
AATGAAGTTGTTGAAGAAGCTGGTCGGCCAGTCCCAGAGCGGATCGCTGGGACGCGCGATGCGCTGCATCGGGCGAACCTCTTCCACCACGAGCCCCGCCGCGGCCATCATGGCCGGCAGGCGCTGGCCGATCGACGGATCGCCGCCGTGCATACGCCAGCTCTTCCCCACGTTGGGTATGACGCGCAAGAAGGCATCGCCCTTCGGTGAGAGCGTGAGCGCGGCCCAGTTGATGTAATCCTGCACAGCGAACACACCGCCGGGCTTGAGCGCCTTCGCCACCCCGGACACCACATCCTCAGGTCGCGGCACGAAGCACAATACCCAGCGCGCGTACGCCATGTCGACGCTGCGCGCCGGAACGCGCAGATCCTGGACATCCTGGACGCTGGTCTCGAGGTTTTCCACGCCGAGTGTTACCGCACGCGCGTGAACATATTCAATGAAACGCTCGGACTCATCGACGGCAATCACCCGTCCCGCGGGACCCACCAGCGGCACCAGGTCGAACGCGGTGTAGCCGGGACCGCTTCCGACGTCCAGCACCACCGATCCGGGACGGACGCCACAGCGGTCCCAGCACGCGAACGTGTACTCGCTCCACAGGCGATGCTGCAGACCGAGGCGCGCGAGCTCCGCGTCGTGCGTACCGAGCACGTATTCGTTCGCTTCACCCATGCTTACTCCAGCGGAATCTTCTTCGCGTTGGCGGTGAGCCACTGTTCGAAGCTCTGGAGTGCGGGATTGAGCTGTTTCGAAAGCGCGATGTCGCGGATTCCACCCACGTCCTTCACCTGCTCGTCATAGAACTGAAACATGTTGCCCAGCTCGACAGCCCCCGGAAACCCGAAGCCGCGGTAGGCATCCGAGCTCACCTTGTTGTAGACGACCTTGCGTCCGAGCGCCTTCGACATGGCATCGGCATACTCGCCGATGGTGAGCTTGCCACCGGAAATGCCGATGTGCTTTCCGGTCAGCGCGGTGCCCTGCTTGAAAACTCCCAACGCGCACCCGCCGATGTCCCCGGCTGCAATGCCGTCCATTTTGGAATCGCCCATGTTGAACGTGAGTGCGAGCGTCCCGTCCGGCAGCGGCTTGGGGCCGGCTCCGAAGTAGATGAAGTTCTCCCAGTAGAATGATGCCAGGAGAAACGTGGTGGGAACGCCGGACTCCTCAAAGAAATGATCCGACGCGCCTTTGGCGTCGAAGTGCGGACACTTCCACTTGCCGTCGATGGTGGGCATGCGGTGGTCGGAAATCGGGTACCACTTGCGCACGTCCTCGAGCGTCGACCAGATGGCGTGCTTCACGCGGGCTTCCTTGGCCGCCTTCGCCATGTTGTGCGCGTGCGCCATCTCCTTGTCGCCGGTGAAATGCTCCCAGTAGTTGGTGACACAGTATGCACCGTGCGCGCCTTCGAAGGCGTGACGCAGGCTGTCGACGTCTTCCAGGTCGGCGTTGACCACTTCCGCGCCCGCGTCCTTGAGCGCCTGCGCCTTCTCCGAATGCGGTTTGCGCGTCACCGCCCGCACCGCGAACTCGCCCGACTTGTCGGCCAGAATGGCGCGCGCGACGCCGCCACCCTGCGCGCCGGTGGCGCCGATTACGGTGATAATTTTCCTGGCAGCCATGTGATGCCTCGTTTCGTGGATGTTGCCTGTGACGTGTGGTTCAGTTGAACCACACTGTACATATCACATCCCATGGACGCAAATCGTGCGGAGTCCGCCTCAGGGCGCGTCCTCTTCGCACGCATCGTCTCCATAGCCGATCGCCGGCCCGTGCCACACGAACGCATCGCTCGCACCGGGGCGCTCCCAGTAGAACGGCTCGCGCTTTTTGGGATGGTTTCCGATTTCGTCCATCGTACGCGCGTTGTAGATGCGCCCGTTGATCATCGTGTAGCTGACCTGCTCACTGTTGTGAATGTCATCGAGCGGATTGGCGTCGATGACGATGAGGTCCGCCAGCTTGCCCGGCTCGAGTGAGCCGAGGTCATGGTCGAGCCCGAGATAGCGCGCGCCGTTGAGGGTCGCACACCGCAGCGCTTCCATGTTGCTCATGCCGCCCTGCTGCAGCATCCACAGCTCCCAGTGCGCGCCGAGTCCCTGCAGCTGGCCGTGGGCACCGAGCTGGACGGAGACGCCGGCATCGAGGAGCTTCTTGCAGTTCTGCGAGAGCGCAATGTGGTTGAACTCGTCGTCGGGCGCCATGGTGCGACGGCGCGAACGCTCGTCAACCACCGGGCGCGGCGTGAAGGTGAGCAGGCGCTCGTTCTCCCACACGTTGGACTTCTGATACCAGTAGTTCTCGCCCCACAGGCCGCCGTAGCCCACGATGAGCGTCGGCGTCGAACCGGTCTTGCTCGCTCCCCACAGCGTGGTGACGTCCTTGTAGATGGGCGCAATCGGAATGGTGTGCTCGACGCCGGTATGGCCGTCGAGGATCATCGTCATGTTGTGATAGAAGAACGAGCCACCCTCGGGCACCACCATCATATGCAGAGCGCGCGCGGCTTCGATCACCTGCTGGCGCTGGTTGCGGCGTGGCTGGTTGTAGCTCTTCACGGAGAAGGCGCCCACCGCCTTCATGCGGCGCAGGTGCGAGAGCGCGTCGTCGTAGGAATTGATCACCGCTTTGAAGTCGCCATCCGCGCCGTAGAGGATGGTTCCCGTGGAGAAGATGCGTGGCGCAACGATCTCGCCTTCCTTCTCCATCTCGGAGTTGGTGAATACAATTTCAGTGTTGTTGGAAGGGTCGTGCGTGGTGGTCACGCCGAAGGCCAGGTTGACCAGGTAGGTCCAGTCCTGGTGCGGCGTGATCTCGCTGCCGCCCATGTGCGAGTGCACGTCGATGATGCCGGGCATGATTGTCTTTCCCGAACAGTCGATCTGCTTGACGGTCCTGGGAAGCGTCATCGACGCGGTCGGACCCACCATCGTGATGCGATTCTTCTCAACCACCACGGTTCCGTTCTCGATCACCTCGTCGCCCTTCATGGTGATGATGCGCGCATTGG
>DATEHD010000329.1:0-5392 GCA_035279765.1 Candidatus Krumholzibacteriia bacterium
CGTGTTCGGGCTGGTGGTGTCGCTGCGCCGGGAGGGAAAGGGCCGCGAAGCGGACGACGAGCTGCGGCGTTTCATCATGCACCATCCGGCCAACGCACTGGCGCGGACGTTACTGACTGTGGACAAGATCCCTGTCGTGGAGGCTTAAACTTAGGAGGGAGTTAAAGGGAACGAGACGCGCGGGCGGAGCCGGCGCGAGAAATATAATGAAAAAAGAAAAGGGGTTCCCGGTGACACGCTCGCCGCAACTTCTTGGAACGGGATACAGGAAGAGGAACGTTGTCCCAGAAACTAACGGGCGACGATGTCGCGAGAATCCCTTCGCCCCAGAGTCTATTCAGGTTTTTCCCGGTGTCAACGGGGCGAGTGACGCGTGCACAAAATAGTTGAAAACGACCCCGCCGCGCGCAAAGCAAAGTGGTCGTCCGTGGGACGAGCTGATACCTAAACAGTACTGAAAAACACCCCGATCCTGTCGTGGCGAAACAAGAAAAGACGGCCCGTCCGTGATGGACGAGCCGCCTCGTAAACAATTCTGACTCCGGGTTCCAGACCTGCTGCAGTGAGACGGGCGGGTGGAACCCGCCCGAGAAATTCAATTAGACGACCTTGCGAACTTTGCCGGTCCGGATGCAAGACGCGCACACGTAGGCCGCCTTCACCTTTCCCGCCTGTTCGATCTTGATCTTCTGCAAGTTGGGAAGCCAGCGCCGCTTGGTCAGGTTGTGCGCGTGGCTCACACGGTGACCCACCGTGGGACCCTTGTCGCATATGGCGCATCGACGGCTCATTCCATGTACCTCCGTTATAGACCCTCACGAAAAGTTGCACTAAAGTACCAGAAGAAGCGTGGTTATGCAAGGAGTTGTCGTGAGCCGGGGCACAGTGACGAGCGCGGGCGCCGCGCAGGATAGAAAGTCTCTCGAAGACGCCGTCCAGTACATGAAGGGCGTCGGGCCGGCGCGCGCCATCGACCTGCGACGGCTCGGGATCGAAAACGTCAATGATCTCCTAACCCATTTCCCCCGCACCTATTATGACCGCCGGCAGCTGGCCTCCATCGGGTCGCTCCAGCTCGGGGTGGAAGCCACCTTTGTGGGCCGGGTGCTCTCGGTGACCCAGCGCTCACCCTTCCGCCGCCGCTCGACGATGGTGGTAGCCGCACTCCAGGACGACTCCGGCATCGTGCAAGTGGTGTGGTTCAACCAGCCCTACCTCGGAAAGAGTCTCAAGGCGGGACGCGAGCTGCTCATCAGCGGACGGCTCGGCATCTATCGCGGTCAGCGCCAGGTGGTAAACCCCGAATACGAGTTCACCGCCGAGGACGACGAAGGGGGACACGCCGCCGCCCGCATTGTTCCCGTCTACCGCCTCACCAACGGTGTCAGCCAGCGCTATCTGCGCGGGTTGATTGCGCGCACGCTGGAAAACTATGCCGCGCTCGTTCCCGAGACGCTGCCGTCATCGCTCCTGGGTCCGAAGACACCGCCGCGCGTGGCCGCGCTGCGCGGAATGCACTTCCCGGGCGATGAGCACGAGTTCGACGCCGCGCTCGCGCGCATGAAGCTCGAGGAGCTGTTCTACATGCAGCTCGCGCTGTCGCTCTCGCGCCGTGACCGGCAGGCGAAGCGCGTGCGCTATCGCGTTGCCTCCGGGTTCGACCTCGAGCGCCGGTTCCTGGAGGGACTTCCGTTTCCGCTCACACGCGCGCAGGTGAAAGTCCTCTCCGAGATCCACGAGGACCTCGCGCGCGACCGCAGCATGAACCGGCTCCTGCAGGGAGACGTCGGGTCGGGCAAGACGCTTGTCGCCGGGGCGACGCTCCTCGCCGCAGTGGAGTCCGGGTTCCAGGGCGTCATGATGGTGCCCACTGAAATTCTCGCCGTGCAGCACTTCCGGACGCTGGTACCGCACATGGAGCGTCTCGGCGTGCGCATGTCGCTCCTCATCGGATCGCTCAAGCCCGCCGACAAGAAGGGCGTGCACGCGGGCCTTCGCGACGGAAGCATCCAGATGGTGGTCGGTACGCACGCGCTGATCCAGTCCGACGTGAGGTTCAAGCATCTCGCCATCGCGGTGATCGACGAGCAGCACCGTTTCGGCGTGCGACAGCGTGCTGCGCTCGTGGAAGGCGATCCGCACATGCTGGTGATGACGGCCACCCCCATTCCACGCACGCTGGCACTCACCGCCTACGCCGACCTCGACCTGTCGGTGATCGACGAGATGCCGCCGGGACGTGCGGCGATCAAGACGCGCGTGGTGCCGCCCGAAAAACGCGACGCCATGTATTCGTACATTCGTGACAAGCAGGCGCAGGGCGAGCAGGCGTACCTGCTCTATCCGCTGATCGAGGACTCCGAGAAGCAGGAAGTCGAGACCGTGGAGAGTGCTCACGAAGAGCTCTCGAAGGGAGCGCTCAAGGGCGTGCCCATGGCCATGCTGCACGGCCGCATGACGATGACGGAGAAGGACGAGGTCATGGCCGCGTTCCGCGCCGGGGTGGTGCGCGTGCTGATTGCCACCACTGTCGTGGAAGTGGGCGTTCACGTGCCGCAGGCCACCATCATGGCCATTCACCAGGCGGACCGCTTCGGCCTCTCGCAGCTTCACCAGCTGAGCGGGCGCGTCGGGCGCGGCGGACAAGAGGGATTCTGCTTCCTCCTCGCCGGCGATAACGCCACGCCCGAAGCCACCGAGCGCCTCGAGGTGCTTGTGCGCGAGGCGGACGGCTTTCGCATTGCCGAGGAAGACCTGCGCCTGCGCGGGCCGGGCGAGTTTTTGGGGACGCGCCAGCACGGCGTGCCGGCATTCAAGGTGGCCAACCCACTCCACGACCGGGCGCTGGTCGAGCGCGCCAACGACGCGGTGAAAGCGCTGATGGAGAAGGATCCGGGCCTCGCGGGCAGCGACGGGAAGCGCTGCCGCGCCCACCTCCGCGCCGTCCTCGGCGACGCCGAGGGCACCACGATTTCCTGACACTTGTCCAGGCGGACCGATATTCTTGTCGGTACGGCTGGAAAAATTCCCGATTCGATGTCCATTCCGCGGTGGAGATGGCCTATCGTCCGGCCTAGATTGATCCCGGAATGACCCGGGAGGTCTTTGTGATGAAACACCTGCCTTCACTATCGGAAATGGAGCGCGCGCGGACCGCGCGCGACAAGTCGTACGACGGCGTTTTTTATATTGCCGTGCGCACGACAGGGATTTTCTGCCGGCCCTCGTGCCCGTCGCGCACGTCGCGGCCGGAGAACGTCGAGTTTTACGCCCGCGCGGAGGACGCCGTTTTTGCGGGCTACCGCCCGTGCAAGCGCTGCCGCCCCCTGCACGTCTCGGGCGCTGCGCCGGAATGGATCGAAGCACTCCTGGCCCGGGTGGATGAGAACCCCGGTGAGCGCATCCCCGACGCCGAGATTCGTGCCATGGGCATCGAGCCCGCGCGCGTGCGGCGCTATTTTCAGGATCGCTTCGGGATGACATTCCAGGCCTACTGCCGCGGACGCCGGCTGGGAAGCGCGCTTTCGGCGCTGCGTCGCGGCGGCCGCATCGACGACGCCATCTACGACCACGGCTACGAATCGCACAGCGGTTTTCGCGATGCGTTCACCAGGCTCTTCGGCGCCACACCGGGACGGGCCGATACTTCGCGCTGCGTGCGCGTGAGCCTGGAAGAAACGCCGCTCGGGCCGATGATCTACGGCGCCACCGACGACGCGGTGTGCCTGGTGGAATTTGCGTCGCGCCGGATGCTCGAGAAACAGATCGAGCAGGTGAAGCGCCGCTTCCGCTCGGCGGTCGTGCCGGGTCGCAACGAGGTGCTGGAGACCTTGTGCGCGCAGATGAACGAGTATTTCGCGGGCAAACGCACGGCGTTCGATGTTCCCCTGTCCGCTCCCGGCACCGAATTCCAGGAGCGTGTGTGGGGCGCCCTGCAAACCATCCCGTATGGCGAGACGTGGAGCTACGAGCAACTCGCCGCGCGGGTGGGCACACCCGGCGCCGTGCGCGCCGTCGGCACCGCCAACGGTTCCAATCGCATCGCCATCGTGATTCCGTGCCACCGTGTCGTGCGCAAGACGGGAGAGACCGGCGGCTACGGCGGTGGTCGCTGGCGCAAGGTGGCGCTGCTCGATCTCGAAGCGTCGGTCATGCAGCGCGACATTCCCACGCTGGGTCTGTTTCGGGGAGTTCCCGACGCCCGCGACGTGCGTCGCGCATGACATTCGTTTGGCCTTGATGCTTTCGCCACGTTTCACGTAACGTCCTCCCGGGCGGCTCCACGCCCGTTTCCGGAGGATTACCATGACAACTCGACGATTCTTCGTGCTCGGCGGGGCGTTGGTCCTGCTCGCCGCCGCGCTCTTCATCTCCTGCTATCCGGGCGACGAGCTCACGGTCGGCGAGACCGATACGGTCGTGACGCTGTTCGACAAGAACGCAAACTTCAAAGTCGACAGCACGTACGCAATGCCCGACACGGTTTTGCACCTGGTCGCCGAAGGCGAAAGGGACGACATCAGCCGCAAATACGACAAGACCATACTGACCGACATCGCCACCAACATGGCCAAGCTGGGCTACACGCGCGTCACCGATCCGGGCGCTGCCGACGTGCACGTGCTGGTCTCGGTCTCGGTGCGCGACTACACCGGCTACGCGTACACCGGCGGATGGTGGAACTACTGGTGGGGATACTATCCGCCCTACTGGGGTTGGTATCCGTACTACCCGACCGGTGTGACCTACGAGTACAGCATCGGCACCGTATTCACGATGATGATGGATCCGCACAAGTCCACTGCGGACAACAAGCCCGTGCCGCCGATCTGGATCGGCGCCGTCAACGGTCTGGCCGACAAGAACACGAATTCGCAGCGTATCCAGAAGGGCATCGACCAGATGTTTACGCAGTCGAAGTATCTCGGAGAAGGGAAGTGATGGCGCGCATGAAGACCATTCGCACAATCGTCCTCGCCGCGCTCGTTGTTGCGTGTACGCACACCGCGGTGCGCGCCCAGGACTGGTTCGGCATGGCGACATGGAACGTCTCGATCCCGGACGGGGACACCAAGAAATTCGTCAACGAAACCAGCTTCGCCGGTTTCGGGCTGGAGTTTCGCAAGGAGTTCAAGCCCCGGACCACGGTCGGCATCCTGGGCTCGTGGGAAGTATTCCATGAGCGCCGCGACGGCACCATCGATCTCGGGCAGGGAGCCATCACGGGCACGCAGGATCACTACATCAATTCGTTCCCGATCATGCTGGGGCTGCACAAGTATTTCGGCGCCACGGGGGCGACGCAGCCGTATATCGGCGTCAATGCGGGCGGGTTCGTCTTGATTCAGACCCTGCGCGTGGGACTCTCCGAAGTCGAGGACGACACGTGGGA
>DATEHD010000330.1:0-12425 GCA_035279765.1 Candidatus Krumholzibacteriia bacterium
ATCCAGCGCGGAGACTGGCGCACCGATCCGCGCCCCTGCTCCGATGCGGCGAGCTCCGCCGCGGAAATTCCCCCGCTCGGTGTGACGATCTCGCCGGAATCCACTTCGCGGCGGAGCCCCTCCAATTCGTTCCGCACATCCTTGGCCGTCTGGAAACGGCGCTCCGGATCTTTCTCCAGGCAATGCGAGATGATGCGACCCAGCTCGCGCGGATTCGCCGGCTTCAGATCCGACACTGATTTGGGTTGATCCTTCAGAATGGATGAAATGGTCGAGATGGGCGTGTCGCCTTCGAAGGGACGTTTGCCCGTCGCCATTTCGTAGAGCACAATGCCGAGCGAAAAAATATCCGAGCGATGATCGATATTCTTGCCCTCGGCCTGCTCGGGAGACATGTACGCCGGTGTTCCCAGGATGCGCCCGGCGGCGGTGTCGTGCGTGCGCACCACCGTCTCCGCGGTCTCCAGCCCGCTTCCCAGCGACAGCACCTTGGCGAGGCCGAAGTCGAGCACCTTGAGACGCCCGTCGCGGTCGACCATGATGTTGCCGGGTTTGAGATCGCGGTGCGTGATGCCGCGTTCGTGCGCGAAGCCGATGGCGTCGGAAAGCGGAATGGCGTGATCGAAAAACCTGTCGAGGCGCAGGCCGTCGCCCGGAATCAGCTCGGAAAGAGAACGTCCTTCGACGAGCTCCATGGTGAGAAAGGTGACGCCGTCGGCTTCCTCGACGGAATACACCGTCACGATGTTGGGATGTTTGAGCGCGGCGATCGAACGCGCTTCGCGTACGAACCGCGCGTGGCGTTCGGGGTCGCGCGCGGCGTCGTCGGGGAGAACTTTGAGCGCGACATCGCGCGCCAGCTTCGAGTCGTGGGCGCGGTACACCTCGCCCATGCCGCCCTGGCCGAGCTTTTCGACAATCTCGTAGTGTGCGAGGCGGCGGCCGATCACGTGTGCGTCACGCGTCGAGCTTTCCGAGCAGGTCGCGCGCGTGTTTCAGGCGCTGCGGACGATCCTCCGCAAAGCGGCGGATGCCCTCCATCAGCCACTTGGGCGAGAGATGCGCTTCTTCCACCACTTCATCCACGGTGCCGCCGGTGCGACAGCGATTGTCCCAGTCCGCGCACAGCCAGTACTCGCCTGTGGCACCCATGTCGACCCAGTCGAGCATGAGACGGCGCGCGCGGTTGGTGATGGCCATGGCGTCCACGCGTTCGTGGGCCGGATACACCGACTCGCGGTACGCCGCATCCTGCATCGCAAAGAGCTGCGGGCTGATGGCGGCGATGATCTTCACGTTGAGTCCCGCTTCGTCGAGCTGCGGCAGAATCTTGACGATGTTGTTCGTGGTCGAAGTGCCCTGTACGACGATCACGCCGTGCTTCGGCTGTCCTTTCTGGTAGGCGCGAATCACGTATGCACCGCGCGCGGCTTCGAAGTGCGACGCCATGCCGAGCTTCTCACGGTCCGGAATCTCCACCGCGGGGCGCGTGAGGTGGAGGGCCACGATGTGCGCACCGGTCTTGAGCGCCGCCGCCAGCACGACAGGCACTTCGTTGAACTCCCAGGGGTGCAGATCGATGACGTGATTGTCGGGGAAGAAGGTGGTGACACCCGGCTCGTAGATGCCGAAGTGCGTGCGCGAGTCCTCCGCCGTCTCGGGGCCGCTGTGACCGACGACCCACAGCACCTTGCCCACCTTGATCTGCGAGTCCTGCGCGAGCTGCGAGAACAGGCGCATCGGGCCGTACTTGAGATATACGAACGAACCGTACGTCGAGCACGCGGCATAGAAGCCGTTGTAGTCCTCGTACGGCGTGCGCGAGAAGTTCACACTGGCGATGCCGGTCGTGATGCCGGAGTTGGTGAACTCCGTGATGCCCTGCGGGAGCAGCACGCCGTTCAAATTGGTATCGCGGTTGAACCAGCCCAGGCCCTTCTGCTCGCCCCATTCCTTGGCGAAGCCCGCGATGTTCGTCGACTCGGCGAGATCGGCCGATAGCGCCATGAACAACGGACGCCCGTAGTTTTCCTGGCACCAAGTGTTCACCCACGCGCCCCACTTGGCCAGCGCGGCGCGGTTGGGCTGTTTGTCGCCCGGCTTCGCCCACATCTCGGCCGGGTAGTTGCGAAAATCGGTGAGCCGCGGATCCACCGCTGGATTCCTCGACACGTCGAGCTTGAACGACGGAATGTCGGCCGGAACCGAATCGCCCACTTCGATCAGGCGCTCGGTGACGTACTCCACGAGCGCCGCGTCGTCGCGGATCACTTCCGCAACCATCTTGAGATTGGCGCGCGCCTGCTCCGACACCGCTACCGGATCTTTCGGCGCCGGTTCGCCGTAACCGGCGAAGAACACGCCGTACT
Source organism: Candidatus Krumholzibacteriia bacterium (assembly GCA_035279765.1). Classification (GTDB taxonomy): domain Bacteria; phylum Krumholzibacteriota; class Krumholzibacteriia; order WVZY01; family JAKEHA01; genus JAKEHA01. The sequence goes on from DATEHD010000330.1 coordinate 2,370, forward strand.
TGTCCATGAACGGTTTCTTGGTGGCCCAGAACAGCTCGCTGTTCATCGCGTGCGGCGAGCCGTGCGACTTGTTGTCGTACTTGCCGTACTCGCGGCCCTTGCGCGTCTTCATGAACATCATGCTGGGGCGGCCGTTGCTCTCAACCATCACCATCTCGAGCATGGCGCGCGTGACCGAGTCCCAGTTCGATCCGTCCTTCGACTCCACCACGCGCCAACCGTGTGATTCGAACCAGTCGCGCGGGCTGCCGTACACGAAGCTGCTGTAGGCCGGATCGTCGATGCCGAAGTCGTTCCAGTCGACGACGTAGTGGAAGTTGGTGAGGCCGAGTCCGTACGCCGAGTTCATGGTCTCGTGCGCGGCACCCGGCGTGAGCCCGCCTTCACCTTCGAATGCGAAGACGCGCACGCCGTCGGCGCCGGCGCGCTTGAGGGCGAACGCCTGTCCCGCCGCGGCGGGTGAACCGTGCCCGGACGGACCGGTGTTGGCCTTCACGAAGAGCGTCTTGCCCTCCATTTCGGCGTGACCCGGAAGGCCCTTGTGCCGGCGCAGCTTGGGAAGATCTTCCCACCACACCATGCGGTCTTCGGGGATGAAGTAACGCTTGTCCTTGGTGCGCTCGTACTTGAGCCGGAAGGGCTCGGCGAGGACGGGAAGCGTGCCGTAGAGGAGTGGAACCGTGTGTCCCGCCACCAGTGCGAAACGATCACCAAAGCGTTTTTCGGGGTGCCGGATGTCCCAGCGCATCGTGCCGGAGAGAACCAGCGAGACGAATGCGTGCACCTTGGAGCGGGACCCGCCCGGATGTCCGCTCTGGCGGTAATTCAGCATCAGGTCGATGTACTGATCCGCGCAATCTTTGATCTTTTCCCAGTGATGAAAGTGTCCGGCCTGCGTGCTGTACGCGCGCTCGAGGTCGAGTTTCTGTTCCACGGCCATGAGGATAGTCCTTGTCGATGTGTGAGATGGAGCGCCTTGCACGCCAAGACTACTCCCTTGCCGGAAGGCTGTCAAAGGCGAGACACCGCGCCGACAGGCGCGGAATGCGACGGTACGACCTATGCACCGATCAACTGAAATGACCTTCCGGCTCCTCATGAAAGCCTCGACGGCCGCGGCGCTTCTTGCCGTGGTGACAAGCATTTGCAGCTCGCCCGCCGTCGCGGCCGGTTGGGCCGTGGGTGGTAACGGACTTGTCATCCGATCCACCGACGGCGGCCAAAGCTTTTCCGCCTCGTCGCCCGCCACGGCCACGCTCAACGGCGTCTTCTTCGTGTCCGACCTCGACGGTTGGGCGGTGGGGAACGGCGGCATTGCCATCCATACTACCGACGGCGGTGATCATTGGACGCAGTCAACGCCCGGAGCGCTGCCGCTGAACAGTGTGTTTTTCACCGACGCGACGCACGGATGGATCGTGGGCGATTCGGGAAAAATCCTGCGCACCACCAACGGCGGCGCCAACTGGATCACGTCGACACCGACGTCGGCTGCACTCTACAGCGTCTTTTTCTTCGACCAGGAGCTGGGTTGGGCGGTGGGCAAGGGCGTGGTGCTGCGCACCACCAACGGCGGCGGCACGTGGACGAGCGCAGCACCCACCACGCAAACGCTGCGCGGTGTGTACTTCGCGAGCAACATGATCGGCTGGGCGGTCGGTAGCAACGGCGCCGTGCTCGCGAGTACCAACGGCGGTTACTCGTGGAATGCGTCCGCGCCCACCACGAGTGACCTTTATTCGGTGTTCTTCACCAGCGCCACGAAGGGTTGGGCGGTGGGCGAAGCGGGAGCCATTCTTTCGACGACAAACGCCGGAGCGAGCTGGAATACGCAGCGCCCGAGCGCTTCGATTCTGCGCTCGGTGCATTTTGTGGACGACCAGAACGGGTGGGCCGTGGGAGCCAGCGGCACCGCCGTGGAAACGAGCGACGGCGGAGCCAACTGGACCGTTTCGCGTCCTGCGACGGTGACGCTCAACGGTGTGTTCATTCGCAGCGTTCTTGCGCTCGTCACCGTGAACGTGTCCACCAATCCGGCGGGACGAACCTTCAGCGTGGACGGCGTCGATTATACAAGTGCCCAGGTTTTCCGCTGGGAACCATCATCGACGCACACCATTGCCACCACGTCGCCGCAAGTCACCGGCGCCGGCACGCGGTACGAATGGACGGGCTGGAGCAACAATGGCGCGATCAGCCAGGAGGTCTCGCCGGCGGCGAACACCAGCTACGTGGCGAACTTCACCAAACAGTATCAGTTCACGATGCAGAGTGCGGCCGATGGCACCACGACACCCGCGAGCGGCTGGTTCACCGCGGGCGCATCCATCCAGATCAGCGCCACGCCGGACCCCGGCTTTGCATTCAACGGATGGACGGGAACCGGCTCCGGTTCCTACAGCGGCTGGAGCAATCCGGCGAGTGTCAAGATGAGCGGACCGGTCACGGAGACGCCGTCGTTCAGTGGCAATGTCGCGGTAGTCGTGAAGTCGTCGCCGGCAGGACGTTCATTCGTGGTGGACGGCATTACCTACACCGCGCAGCAGTCCTTTTCATGGGCGGCCGGATCGTCGCACACGCTGGACGCGCCTTCGCCGCAAGGGGCCAGCAGCGAGTATTTGTTTTCGCGCTGGAGCGACAATGGCGCCGTGGCGCACGTGATCGTGCCGGTGTCGAACACGACGTGCACGGCGTACTTCACCGGCGGCTCATCCACGCCCGCGTTTCCCGGCGAGCTGACCGTGCTTCAGAATGTCCCCAATCCGGTGTCGGCACAGACAGACATCCGCTACGGGCTTCCGTCTACATCGAATGTGAGGATCGAGCTGTTCGACGTGCAGGGACGTCGCGTGTTCGAGGATCGCGTGAACGGAGTGGCGGAAGGCTGGCAGACCTACCATCTCGATGTGACGACGGCAACTCCGTCGTTGCACACCGGAATCTATTTCGTGCGGGTGAGCGGGGCTGGCGCCACGCGGACGAGCCGCATGGTCATCATTCGCTAGAGCTACGCTGTATCGCGCAGGAAGCTTGTGAAGTTGCGCGTCTGCTCGGACGCGTAACCGCGCAGCTCGGTGACGATGCTGCTCAACAGCTCGCGCGAGATCGACGGCGAAAAGCGCGCCAGTGTTTCATTCGCGCGCTCGAGATGCCTGTCGATGGTGCCGTGTGTATCCTGCAGCGCTCCGTATTCCATGCACAATTCCACGATATAGCGCTCGGTCTCGGGCGTGAACTCCGCGCTCTCGATGATGCGGATCAGCCGCTCGCGGTGGCCGTCCTTGAGCGCATCCAGCACACGGATCATGGGCAGCGCCATGTAGCCGTTGCGCAGATCGCAATCGTACGAGCGCTGCGGCGTGTCGAGCATGTCGTCGAGATCGTCGATCATCTGGAACGCCATGCCGAGATTCCAGCCGAAGTGTCCCAGCGCGTCGGCGTATTCGCCGCCCGAGGCCAGCGCACCCGCCTTGCACGAGAGCGCAAAGAGCGACGCACTCTTCTCCGAGATGATTTCGTAATACTGCGCTTCCGAGAGCGCATAGTTGTATTTGTGCGATGTCTCCAGGCTCTCGCCGCGCACGAGCACGCGCAGCGTGCGGATGAACTCGGGCATGGCGGCGTTGACACCGCTGCGATGCACGAGCTCGAGCGCTTCGGCGAGCGCGAAGTCCCCGGTCAGCACCGAGGCGTAGTTGCCGTACTTGAGGCGCGCCGAGAGCTTGGTGCGCCGCGTGTCGACCTGGTCGATGACGTCGTCGTGGAAAAGCGTGGCCAGATGGACCAGCTCCACAGCCCCCGCGAGGCGGATGAGCGCGTCCTCGATGGGCTCGAGCGGCTGCGCGGACGGGGCCTTGGCGGCCAGCACGAGCAGGATGGGGCGCAGGCGTTTTCCGCCGTTGTTGAAGCTCTCCAGCGCGATCGTCGCCTCGGTGTGGACGTTGTCCTTGAGGCGCTCGGTAACGACCGCGTTACAACGTTCGACGATGTCGAGCATGACACCGTGCTTCTTGAGGGCGTGCATCATCGAATGGTTCCTTAGGAAAGGGTGTCCTTGACCCGGATCACATTGGCGAGCTGTTTCGGATCCGATTCGCCGCCCGTGAACGCATGAAAGATGGCGTTCACGAATTCCATGTGGCGTTTGAGCTCTTCCATGCGTTTGGCGACGGTTTCGTCCCCCGCGGCCTGTGCCGATGCGAGCGCGTTCTCGATGATCTCCATGGCGGGATCGAGCTCTTTGCGCTTCTTCGCAAGGGCGAGGAGCTTGGCGACCTTGGTGATGTCTTCCTCGGCGGTGTAGTAGTCCTTGCGCTCTCCGCGGATGATGACCTTGTGCACAACACTCAGGTCGAGGAGCATGCGGACGTTGGTGCTGATGTTGCTGCGGCTGGTCTTGAGCGTGCGCGACATCTGTTCAAGTGTCTGCGGCTGTTCGCTCACGTAGAGGAGGGCATAGATCTCCGCCATGACGCGGCTGATCCCCCAGGCCGGGCCCAGACGCCCCCAGCCCTCGATGAAGATGTCGTTTGTGGACCTGCGCGAGCTCATTTATCTCGTTGAATCCAAAAGTGGATGCAGCTGTTTCTGAACGTACCGACATTCTGGGATGGACGGTGGGACGTGTCAACCAAGCTTTATCAGGAATTTAGAAAAGGTGTGGAAAACAAAGTGGGGGCCCTTGCGAGCCCCCACTGACAGGCAGGGTTACTTCTTGGGAGGCGTCCCCGGCATCTTGCCGCCCGCCTTGATCTGTTCGATACGGCCCTTGAGGCGCGGATCGTCCGGCGCGAGCTGGACCGCCTTGTCGAAGTTGGTCATCGCCGTGGTGGTGTCACCGGCCGCCAGGTACGACTCGGCCAGCTGCGCATAGGTCGGCGCCGACTGCGGATAGAACTCGAGGTTCAGATTGAGCAGCGACTGCGCGTTCTTGATCTGCGCGGGATCTTTGCGCATGTCCTCGGCCACCTCGACAAGCGCCCACTCCGTGAAGTCGTACGCGGCCGAGCCGTAGTACTCCTTGCGCAGATCGCGGTAGCGCGTTGCGGCGGCGTCCGCTCCGTCCTTCTTGAGCACGGGCACGATGGCGTCCGCAATGGTCTCGGGCTTCTCGTTGCCGTGGTGGCAGGTGAAGCACGTCACCTTGAGGTGGTTGGGATCGTCCTTGAAGATCTTGTCGATCGACTCGTTGGTCTGCTGCGCCAGCTTCATCATGTTGCGCGCGATCTCTTTTTCCGGCTTCTGATCGGACGCAAAATTGAACGTCGAGAAGTCTTCGGGACTCTTGGCGTAGTGGCAGTGCCCGCAACGAACTCCCAGGTCGCCGGCGAACTGACGCATGATCTTGATCAGCTCGGGCTTCGGCGTGTCCTTGGGAAGCACCTTGAGGTTGGTGAACTTGTCGGGAATCTGCGCGCTGGCGGATGCAACCATGAGCATCAGCGCGGCGCAGGCAAGGGTGAGGCGGTGCGCGATCTTCATCGCGGGCTCCTTTCAAAATATTGGCAAGCGTGGGGTGCGCCTGGTGAGCGATCGGGACGGCGCTGATTGAACCGCAAAGCGCGCCACTAAGTCAAGCCGGGCCTTGTGAATGTGCCGGCGCGCGCCATCAATCGTCACCTACATGGAACACCGGATCACCGATTTGGAGCCACCCCGTCGCGGTTTGAAGGCATGCGCGGGCGGGCGTGCAACCGTCTGGCATCGCGTGTTAGATTCGGGGTGTGCACCCGCTGACACTTATCAGCACGCTCTACGGCCAGGGGCGCGGTTACCGCCGGCTCGACATCCGTCGCCGCGTGTTCGCCAACGAAAAGCTTTCTCCGCAGGCGCTGGCTCTTGCCAGCGAGGACAGTTTCCAACGCCACGTGCAGCGTTCCATCGCGCGCTTTCCGTTCTATGCGGAACGGGTGAAGGCGCACCGCGGCTCGCTCCCGAAGCCGGGTGAGAGCGTGCGTCCCGAGGAGCTCCCGGTGTGGACACGGCGGCTCCAGAGCGATTTCTTCGCGCAGCAGGAGCGTCCCGCCGATGCCGCCTACATGCGCCAGACCAGCGGCTCGACGAGCATTCCCGTCCGCTACTACGCGACGCGCGAGAGCTACGAGTGGCGCACCGCCGTCATGGACCGCGTGTACGCATGGGCCCACGCCGAGGAGGGAGTGCGCAGCGTGCACGTGTGGGGCGCGGATCCGTATCCCCCGGCGGGCTTCCACAAGATCAAGCGCCGCGTTCACCTCGTGCTGCAACGGCGTCACTTCTTCAACGCGTTCCAGGAGTTCGGCGATGCCGAGCTGGCCGCATGCTGCGAGATGATCAACCACGTGAAACCGCACGCGATCGTGGGCTACACAAGTATGCTTGTCGACATCGCGAAGTACGCGCGTGACCACCAGGCGCTGGCGTGGAAGTCGCGCTCGATCGTGGCTACAGCGGAAGGCCTGATGCCGGGTCAGCGCGAGCTGCTGGAAGCGGCGCTCACGCGCGAGGTGTTCAACTCGTACGGCGCGCGCGAGGTGATGAACATCGCGTCGGAGTGCGAAAAGCACGAGGGCATGCATCTGTCGTGGGACAACCTGCGCACCGAGGTGGTGGATGCGGACGGCAATCCGGTTGCGGCGGGAACCGACGGGCGCGTGGTCGTCACCGATTTTCACAACGCCGCTTCGCCAATCATCCGCTACGAGGTGGGCGACATTGGCAGCATGTGGCCCAACGAACCGTGCGCGTGCGGGCGCCCGTTTCCTCGCATCGCGCGTATCGACGGCCGGCTCAACGATGTCATTCAGACTCCGCGCGGACCCATGAGCCAGATCTGGTTCGGCCTCGTCATTCGCGACTTCGACTGGATCACGGGCTGGCAGGTGGTTCAGAGCCAGCGCGACCGCGTTCTCTTCCGGCTGATCACCACGCAGGAGCTTACCCCCGGGCTCCTCGCACCGTTCCTGGCCAAGCTGCGCACCGGGCTTGGCGACATGACCATCGATTTCGAGCGCGCCGCCGAGCTCACACGCCGGCCCAACGGGAAATTCCAGCCCATCATCAGCACCCTCGAGCGTCCGGCCTGACCGCGCCGGCGGTCTTTGCACGACATTTATTGAATCCTCGAACCTCTCTGACGCGTCCAACGTAGTAACTACGTCGGGAACTTTGAATCAACGCAACGCCCCACGGGTAACACCGCACATCGCCCCGTCCCGGCAGCATGGACATCCCGGACGCCAGCGGGTAGGATGATCATCCCAACGCCTGTATAGTGGAACGAGAGGCTTTTCCCGATGTCGAATTCCCGAACCCTGCATCCCGAAGACAGAATCGCCCAGTATCGCGTGGTCGGCCCCCTTGGCGCCGGTGGTATGGGCGAAGTGTACCTGGCCCAGGACCAGTCGCTCGAGCGCAGCGTGGCGCTCAAGGTTCTTCCCAACGATCTGACCCGCAGCGATGATCGCGTGCGTCGCTTCATGCAGGAAGCCAAGTCCGCGTCCTCGCTCAACCATCCCAACATCGTGACCATTTATGAAATCGGCCAGGAGCCGGTGCAGTCGGCCTCGGGTGGCGGCACCGACAGCGGGCCGCTCCACTACATCTCGATGGAGCTCATCAGCGGCAAAACGCTGAGTGCCAAGATCCACGAAGAGAAAACCGATCTCAAGAGCCTGGTCGGATATCTCGCGCAGGCAGCGGAAGGAATCGCCAAGGCGCACGCCGTCGGCATCGTGCATCGCGATCTCAAACCCGGCAACATCATGGTGACCGACGACGGCTACGCCAAGGTGCTGGACTTCGGTCTCGCCAAGCTGACGGAAAGAAACTCCGGCCCCAATGAAGCCACCGAGATCGCCGACCGCACCAGCGAGGGCGCCATCATGGGCACGGTGAGCTACATGTCGCCGGAGCAGGTGCAGGGAAAACCCGTCGACGCGCGCTCCGACATTTTCTCCTTCGGGTGCATTCTCTACGAAGCGGCGACGCGCCAGCGTCCGTTCACCGCGGACTCCAACGTGGAGATCATGCACAAGATTCTGCACGAGAATCCGCGCAAGGTGGAGGAACTCAACCCGGATGCGCCGGCTGAATTGCGCCGCGTCATCCGCCGCTGTCTCGCCAAGCAGCCCGAACAGCGCGCCCAGTCGATGAAGGACATCGCCATCGAGCTGCGCGAGATTTTTGACGAATACGATGCACTCTCTTCGTCGGCCACATCCGCGACACTCACCGCGGGCGGCGGAGTGGCGCCGATCTCGCGTCGCAAGAAGCGCAGCATGCTGCCGCTCGTGATCGGGCTCGCGGTGGTGGCGGCGGGAGCAATTGCATTCGGAGTGATGCGCGGTGGCAAGAAAGAAGCAACTTCGCCGTTCCAGTCGATGCGTCTCACCTCGGAGACCAATCGCGGCGACGTGCTCGACTGTGCCATCTCGCCGGACGGTCGCTTCCTTGCGTACACGGCCGGCAAGACCGGGTCGAGCACGTTGCGCGTACGCCAGGTGGCGACGGGCAGCGACGTCGAAGTGATTCCGCCGCAGGAAGGACTCATCGAGTTCCCGTGTTTTACGCCCGACGGCAACTATCTCTTCTTTTGCCGGCGCAAACCCGATGCTCCCCTCTATCGCCAGCTGATGAGCGTGCCGTCGTTGGGGGGACAGGCAGATCAGCGCGGTTTCGACGTCGATTCGCGCGTGGCGTTTTCGCCCGATGGCAAGCGCGTGGCGTTCATACGCGGCGTGCCGCAGAAGAACTATTTCGCCGTGCTCGTGCTCGACCTGGATTCGAAGCAGGAGAAGCAGCTCGCCGCCATTCCGTTTCCGGGCGGCCCCGGCCAGGCCTCATGGTCGCCGGACGGAAAGATGATTGCGATCCCGGTTGTCACACCGCCTCCCGCCGGTGGAACCACCATGCGCCTGTTCGACGCGACCACGGGCGCCTCGCGCGACATCTTCACTCGCAAGGGCGCATTCCTCCCGGGGTCTGCGTGGCTGCACGACGGCAAAGGCCTGGCCATCTCAGGGGTTGATCTCGGGTCGACGGTGACCGGCCAGGTGTTTCTGCTGACGTATCCGGGCGCCGAGCTGCACCGCGTCACCAACGATTTCAACACGTATGGCAACGTGACGACGAGCAGCGGCGACGAAGCGATCGCGACGGTTCGTAGCAGCGCGCTCTTGAACGTCTATATATCCGATGTCGACAGCGGCCAGGAGCATCCGATCACCGCCACCGTCAACCCGGAGCAGTCACCGTTCACCCTCGCGACGACGGACGACCGCATCTACTTCTCGGCGCTGCGCGGCGAGTATGCGAGCCTGCTTTCCGTGCCTGCTGCCGGCGGCGGCGGCGAACCGTTGCAGGTGTCCATGAAACCCGGCCACGTGGTTTCGTTGGCCTCGGCCAACGGCGTTGTCGTGTTTCGTCATATCGGAATGGACCAGCAAGCGCATCTCTGGAAGGTCGATGGGACGAGCGCGAAGCAGATCACGACGGGCGGCGGAGAGAATCTCAGCGATATTTCGCCGGACGGCAGCATGGTGGCGTTTTCCCGCTCCGATTCGTCGCGCGGCATGTGGGTCCAGCCCGTGGATGGGGGAGACGCCAAACTGGTCAACCCCACTGCTCTGACCGGCGGCGGAGGCTTTTCATCGGACGGCAAGTTTTTGGGAACACTCGATTTCGAGACGGATACCAATGGCTTGATTCGCAACGTCTTCAAGATCGTCCCGATCACGGGAGGCGAACCCGTGGCGACGGTGCGCTTGCCGCAGAATGCGGAGAACTTCACGAATCTTCCGCCGCACGGGATTCTGTTCATCAATCGCGCGGATCCGCACTGGAACCTGTTCGGCCTCACCGTCGAGAATCAGACACCCGTGCAGCTGACGCACTTCGCTGACGGTCGCGTGACCAATCTGCGCGGCGCTCCCGACGGCAAGCACGTGGCGTTGGTGCGGCGGATGCCGGACGGCGAGAACATGTGGGTCATCAATGCCGATGGATCGCAGCCCAAGCAGATCACCCACTTCAGCGGTCTCGATGTGAGCGAAATGAAATGGCTGCCCGACGGGAAGC
>DATEHD010000331.1:0-10814 GCA_035279765.1 Candidatus Krumholzibacteriia bacterium
GCAGACATGCAAACCCGAGCGCTTTCGCCGCCATCGCGTTGGTGGAATCGGCGCTTACCGCCGCTTCCAGGTGCGTACGCGCGCGGTCGTACTGTTTCTGCTGCATGAGCAGCGCGCCCAGGTTGTATTGCGCATCCTCGTTTTTCGGCTGCAGCTTCACGGCCTCCTCGTATTCCTGGATCGCTTCGTCGTGCTTGCCCTGCCTGTCGAGGACGGATGCCAGGTCGAAGCGCGCTTCGAAGAAGTCGGACTTGAGGTTGAGGGCGCGGCGATATTCGGTCACCGCTTCGTCGAATTTCTGCTGGTTGGCGGCGCAGCGCGCAATGATGAAACGCGCGGCGTATTCGCGGCCGCCGGCGCCCTTCGAGAGCAGAGCGCGCGCCTCGGTCGTGGCTTCGTCGCAGTTGCCCGCCTGCAGCGCGGCGTACGCCTTCTCATAGAGAACCGACGCTTCCTTGTCCATGGGCGGTTCGACAGGCGCCGCCTGGCTCTCCAGCACCACCCGCGCCTCGACAGTCTTGGTCTCGTTTTGCGTGGCCGACCAGTCGAATTTCTCTTCGTGCGTCGCGTAGCCGTCTTTTTCGAACGTCACCAGGTACTGCCCGCTCGGAATCATGCGACGGTCAAACTCGCCGTCCTTTTCCGATGTGAACGTGATGCGTGCGCCGTTGGAGAGATCCTTGAACGTGATCCGCACGCCGCCGATGGGCTTGCCCGCCGTGTCGACGATGGTTCCCTTGAAGCGATAGTCGTCGGCCTGCGCATGCAGCGTAACCGGCGCGAGGGCGATCAACATGACCAGGGTGATCCAGCGTATCATGGCGACACCTCGATGGATTCCGTGACGATTCCGACACTCTCGGCGCCGGCACCGTGGCAGATGTCCATGGCCTGCACGATGGTGCCGTACGGAACATTGTCCTGGGCGTTGATGAATACGATACGCTCGCCGCTGCCGCGCTGCGCCAGCACTCCGTGCAGCCGCGCGCCCAGCTGCGACAGACCGATCTCCTCCCGGTTCAACTGAAAGCGGCCATCCTCGGTGATGCTGAGCACGAGCTGCTTCTCCGAGAATTCCGGCGGCAGCGCCTCTTCGCTCGTCTTGGGAATATCGCTCTGCAGCGCTTTGGTGAGGAGCGGCGTGATGATCATGAACAGCACGAGCAGCACCAGCAGCACGTCGATGAGCGGCGTGACATTGATCTCGGACTTGGTCTGCGCGAGTCCGCCGGTTCCTATGGCCATGGCGATGCTCCTTTCGCCGCATCGGTGGCGCGATTCTCCGATGCCACGGGTGCACCCGCTCCCGCCCCTCCCGGCACGGGTTGTGCCGGCGGGAGCTTGATCTCTTCGGCGATCATGGCCGCGCTGGCAAAGCCCGCATCGCGGCCCGCCTTGACGATTTGCCGGATATCCTTGAAGTGCGCGTTGCGATCGCCGCGAATCTGGAGCTGCAAGGCCGGATTGCCGCGAATCTTTCCGGTGAGGACGGACACCAGCTGCGTCAGCTCGACGGGATCATCGCCCACAAAGATCTGCCCTCCCGCGGTGACGCCCACCACCAGCACTTCCTTTTCGTTCTCGGAGACGGTCTGGACGTTCTTCGCCTTCGGGAGCGTTACCTCGATCCCCTGGTGGAGAAGCGGCGTGACCACCATGAAAATGATCAGCATCACCAGCATCACGTCGACAAGCGGCGTGACGTTGATGTCGCTCTTCAGCGATCCGCCGGTGCCGATTTCCATGACATGCTCCGAAAGCGCTTGATGAAGTAGTCAACGAGCTCGGAGCCCGTCGTCGTCATCTCGACGCTGAAACGTTCCACGCGTCCCAGGAAGTAGTTGAAGCCCCACACCGCCGGCAGCGCGACGAACAGCCCGACGGCGGTGTTGACAAGCGCCTCGGCAATACCGCCTGCGACGGTTCCGATGCCGCCCTGACCCGCGCGCGCCATGGCGAAGAACGCGTTCATGATGCCGATCACCGTGCCAAACAGTCCGACGAACGGTGCCGTGGATCCGATCGACGCCAGGCCGGAGAGCCCGCGCTTCAGCTCCTGCACCACCGTTATGCCCTCACGCTCGACAGCACGGCTCATGGTCTCCTCGAACTTCTGTTCTTCGGGATTCTTGCGGTAGTCCCAGAAGTCGACGATGGCGGCCGCGTACACGCGCGCGAGGTGACTGCGCGGATACTTTTTCACTTCATCGAAGAGCATGTCCATGTCGCCCTGTGGCATGATCTTCTTGGCCGACTGGACGAACAGCATCGACTGTTTGCGCGCGTTGCGCAGCGCAATGTAGCGCTCGATCATCACCCAGTACGAGTAAACCGACATGAGCAGCAGGAAAATGAGCACCGCATGGCCCATTGTTCCCATGGTTCGCCAGATATCCATCGGGCCGAAACTTGTCTGTTCCATCACCGTCTCCTTGGTCTGTTGCCGTGTGTTCGCGCTGTCCTCACCATGATGACTAGCCGAGCCTGAATTGAACCGTTACCGTGAGCGCAAATTCCACCGGATGACCGTCGAGCATGCCGGGCTTGTAGCGCCGCTTCTTGACCGCATCCACCGCCGCCTCCGTGCATCCCATACCCAGACCGCGCAGCACCTTCACGTCGCGCACCGTGCCGTCCTCACCGATCAGCGCTTCCAGGATCACGATGCCCTCCATGTGCGCGGTCAGCGCGAGCCGTGGGTACGACGGCTTCACATCATTGATGATTTGCGGCGGCGTCGCCGGACCACCCAGCCGGTACACCTCGGGAGCACCGGTGCTTCCCACCACGCCGCCCTCGACTCCGCCTTCCACGCCACCTGCCACGCCGCCTTCGACACCCGTCGATGACGAGTCCGCGCTGGCAGCGTCTTCCTGTACTTCCTGCGGCACCTGCACCGGCTCCGTCATCTCCTGCGGCTTCGGTGTTTCCGGCTTGGGCTTGGCCTTGGGCGCGGCTGCGGGCGGAGGCGGCGGCGGAGGCGGCGCCAGCTGCGCGAATGACACCGCGAGCGGCGGCTCCGTGATGGGAGGCACCGCGAGATAATCGCGCAGGAAGATCGCGCACAACACGAGCGCGTGCGCCACGATGGCCGCCTGCAGCGCGAGAATGCGCCGCTTGGAGCGGTGCGTGCGCGCCGACTCCACAAGCGTGCCGAACATGCGCTGGCTGCTGGCCTCGATGCCTGTGCGCGATGTGTTCTCTGCTGCCATGCTTCCCCGCGTCAACCGGCGCTCTTGCCGGTTCCTTCCTGCTGCTTCTGCTGCTCCTGCACCTGGCGGGCGTGCTCCTGGTATTCGGTGGCGCGCTTCGTAAACTCCGCCTTGTCCGCATCGCTGGTTGCGTACTTCGCTTTCTCCCGGTACACGAGGTTGGCGTAGATCAGCGCCTCGTAGTAGTCGGGCCGGAGCGTGAGCGCGTGTTCCGCTGCCTGCGCGCCTTCATCAAGCAGCGCGCCGCGTTGTTCCTCCGGGACCATGTTCTTGTTCGAAAAATTCCAGCTCATCACCGCGAGTGCCACGTACCCTTCCGCATTCCCGGGTTCGAGCTGGATGCGCTGGCGATGCCATTTAAGCGCGGATCCCAGGTCACCGAGATCCATGGAAAGGTTGGCGAGCATCTGCAGCGATGCCATGTCGCGCGGATGGGACTGGAGACGCTCTTCGAGCACTTCCACCGCTTTGTCGGGCTGCTGGGAATCGAGGTAAAGCGTGAGCAGATGTTCTTCGACACGCTCGAGGTTCGTGCCCTGGTCGGGATGGCCGGCCTCGACCACGTGACGGTAGCGCTGGAACGTGATGGCGGCGGAATCAGCGAGCGCCTGGCGTTCTTCCAGGGTCTGGCTGGCGCGAAAGAGCGCTTCCTGGCTGTAGGCACGGTTGAGATACGCGCGCGCAAGCGTCGGGACACGCGCCACCGCGCGATCGTAGTGTTCGATGGCGCCGCGAAAGTCTCCCTGCAGATAGCGCTGGTTGCCCTGCTTGAGGTCGAGCCGGGCCTGCAGCCGGTTGGCTCCGCCGCAGCCGCCGCTCGTCACAAGCATGATCGCCAGCATCCAATGCACGCCGCGAAGCTCGCGCATCGAGTGTGTGCGCCGGCCCTCTGGTTCGAACATCAAGCACCTCGCGCTCGGGGGAGTGTGATATTCACAACATAGTTTTCGCATATGCGAAAAGGCGAACCGGATTCGCGGCCGTTCCATCCGCTAATCCGGTCGCCTATGCGAAACTCCCTAGAAGTTGGCGCGCAATGCGAACTGGAAGCTCCGTGGCGCCTCGAAGGTCACGGCCTTGCCGAAGTCCGGGTTGGTGTCGCCGGGACCGTTGAGCTCGAAGCCCTGGTCGAAATCGGTTCCTTTCTGCTCGTTGAACAGGTTGAACACGCGCAGGATGGCGCCGAGCTCCTGCCCCGCAAAATGGAACGTATAGTCGGCATGGACGCCCACCTGATACGTGGTGGGTCCGCGCTTGAAGCTGCCCGGCACGACGGTACCGTTGGCCAGCCGCTCTCCGCCGTCACCGCGCGGCGCGAGCGGAATCTCGTAGCCGTTTCCGTACACCACGTTGTAACCAAGCGCCGTGATCGGCACGCCGGTCTGCATCTGGTAGCTCAGGCCGAGGTTGAAATTCCCGTTGGGGCCGCTGCCGAACGCGCGCGAGCCGTACAGGTTCACGACGTGGGTGACGTCGTTGGGGAGTTTGCCGTTGGGATCGATCGCGTACTGCCAGATGGCGCGGTCCTGCGGCGTCGCGATGTACGGGAAGTCGAAGAGTGACGTGATGAACGGATCGCTCTGGCCGTTGTCGCGACGGAAGTAGCCTTCGTAGTTGCCGCGCAGCTGCGACCACGTGTAGGAGCCGGCCAGCTGCCAGCGCTGGCTCCAGCGCTTGTCCATCTTGAGCGTGACCGCGTCGTACTTGCGCACCGGCTCCGGGAATCCCGGTTGCCCGTTGGTGGCTTTGATCCACGGTCCGGGATTGGTGATGAAGTAGTTGCCGAAATCCGCGCCCGCGAGGAGCTCGGTGTACGGCACCAGCGCCACGTCTTCCAGCGTGCGGCCCAGCGCGCGGTGCGTGTAGCTCACGCCCAGGTTGAAGTCATGGACGATCTCGCGTTCCACGCCGGTCACATACTCATCCTGGTACGACAGCTTCGAATTGGGATCGATGACAGTCGGCGAATTGCCGAAGCTGAAGAACTCCGTGAAGTTGGTCGGATCGATGATGCGCGGATTGTTCGGATCCGAGAGATCGACGTTGGAGCGCGGGTATGACACCACGCTCGTCACTTCGCTCGAAAGCGCACGCACGGCGAGATCGTTGGGGATCTTGCCGTAAAAACGGCCGTACGAGCCATAGACCTTGGTCTTGTTGTCGCGCGTGGGATCGATGGTGATGTGCAAGCGCGGCGCCCAGTTCTTGCCCCACGTATGGCGCGTGAGATTTCCGATCAGGGTCTCCTGCTCGTAGCGCAGGCCGGCCATCAGGTTGATCCACTTTGTCGGACTGTACGAATCCGAAATGAAACCCGCCACGTAGTGTGACGTCGTGTTGGCCGAGAGCGAACCGCTGCGAATGCGATTGATGCGGAACGTGTCGCTGCTCAGGTCCCAGCCGTAGCCGCTGGTCGACGTTACATACGTAACCGAATCCGGGCCCAATGCGGGATCGACCGAGATGGGAATCTGCAACCCGGAGGGACCGGAATAGTTGGCTGTGTTCTCGAAGCCAATGTCCTGGAATTCGCCGCCGTAGCGGAGGTTGTGGTCGCCGCGGCCCTTGAAGAAGTTGGAGAACTTCAGCAGGTACTGCGTATTGGATGACGTCGAGTTGTCGAAGAAGCCGGGTCCGCCGTAGCTGATTGGTGTCGGCAGCGAGTCACCGGTGGCGGGATCGAAATACGCGATACCGCTGGCCTGGTTGTTCTGCAGGTTCTCCTTGAAGCGATCCGCGTGATACGCGATCGAGGCCGACAGGAAACCGTTGTTGTAGAGCTCGCTCTCCAGGCGCACTGCCACGTTGTTGCCGCCGAATTTGATGTCGGAGTAGCGCGATGTCGGATCCGCAACCGTGGCCGCATCGATACGCTGCGGCCCCATGGCACCCGTCGAGGGGTCGCCGAAGGCGGACAGCGTCACCGTATTCTTGTCATTCGCGAGCCACTTGATGTTGCCCGCGTAGTTCCAGATGGTGCGGTCGGCGGAGAGCTGATGGTCGAAACCGAGATCGCGTCGCAGCGCCGCGGCGGTCCGGAACTCACGCGTGGTAAACGTCGGGTCGAAGGCGCCGTAGAAGAACAATTTGTCCTTCACGATGGGACCGCTCGCTTCCGCGCCGTAGTCCTGGCTCCTGAAGTTGGTGATGTCGACGGCCGCGAAGCCGGTGCTCACCTGTCGATCGGTGGTCACACGGGTCGCTTCCAGTCCCTGGAAGTACGCGAACGGGCTGACCACTACCGTGTTGCCACCCGTCTTCGTGACCAGGTTGACGAAACCACCCAGCGCTTCGCCGTATTCCGGCTCGTAGCCGCCCGTCTTCACCTGGATTTCCTTGATGTAGTCGAAGTTCACGCCGGTGCCGAGCGAGCCGAAGATGATCGAGTAGGATCCCGCACTGCCGTAACCGGCGTTGTTGACGTTCACGCCGTCGATTACATAGACGTTTTCGAGACCGCTGGCGCCGCCGATCGACGGATTCGAAGAGCCGGCACCCGGAATGCCACTCGACACCACGCCCGGCGCCAGCGCCAGTGTGCTGGAAAAGCTGCGCCCGATCGGAATGCGCTTCATCATGTCGGAGGTGAAGGTGGCGCCCGTCGTCGTGGTCGAGAGATCCACCACCGGCGCCTGGCCGATGACTTCGATCTTCTCGGTGACACCCGCGCTCATCACCACGTCGATGCGGACGCGCGAGCCAAGACGCACGTCGACGTCCTTGCGTTCCACGGTATTGAAGCCCTCGATCAGGGCCTTCACCGAATAGGTTCCCGCCGGAAGCTGGGCGAACATGAAGCGTCCGTCCACACCGGTGGTTCGGGTCTTCGGGCCCTGGCTGGATGCCAGGGTCACGGTCACGCCGGGTAACGGAGTACCGCCCGCGTCAGTCACCGTTCCTTCGATGGTTCCGGAGGTCTCCTCCTGACCGAATGCGGTGCCGTAGAGGACGAAGAGACAAAGCGATAACAGAGACAATGAGATGACGAGTCTGGTTTTCATGGCCGCCCCTTGAGCGATGGGCACCACAGTCACAATCGCAAACGGCAACTTCGGACTCTATGCGATGGATTCCGTGTTTGGCTCTAGGGTGGGGTCTGACCGGTCCATGGATTGTCGCAGTCTGATGCCGGTAATCGGCTGTAGCCCTTCTAGTGGTAACTATGTAGTGAACGAGGCCACGGCGCAAGCCAAAGAGTGGACTTTTCCGCCTCCAAATCGGGGTTGCCCCGAATGGTTCCCGGCGCTTTCCCACCATTAGTTGTTGTTAGATCGCTGACGCGATTGTCATCCGACCTCTTCCCGGCAGCTCCGTCGTTACCCCGAACTCATCCTCCCCGCCCGCTGCCGGCGAAGCCCCCGGCCGGGTGCACATCGTTGTCGGGCAACCCTGCTTTTCGTTGGACTAAAGGAGTTGCACCGGATGCACATATTCAAACGAACCATCGATTTCTTCACGATGGGATCGGCCCGCCCCGTCAACCGGCTCCTCACCTACTACCTGGTGCTGACGGTCATCGTGTGGCCGCTGGTCTACTTCTTCCCCGTCGTGGACCGTGCGCTGGGCGGCGCCGTGGCCGATGCTCCGTCGGCCGGGTCGCAGGTGCTCGTCGATGCGATGAACGGCGACACGGTGCGCGGCTTCGACAGCGAGGTCTCGCCGCGCGTGGAGCTCACGCTGAGCACGCTGATCATCCTCATCGGCGTGATTGCACTGATGCTGCCGGTGGCATGGGTGTACATGGCGACGCGCTACAACAAGGTGCACGACCAGCAGGTGGCGCAGATTCTCATATTTCTGCCTCTGGTCGTGGCGGGAATCATCATCGTGGTGCAGCACAGCCTCGCCCTCGCGTTCTCGCTCGCCGGCGTGGTGGCGGCGGTGCGCTTCCGCTCGACGCTCAAAGATGTCCGCGACGTGGTGTTCATCTTCCTCGCCATCGCCGTCGGTTTTGCGGCCGGTGTACAGGCGCTGATCCTGGCCGCGCTGGTGTCGGTGCTGTTCAACGTGGTGCTCATCCTGAGCTGGCGTTACGACTTCGGCCGCGGTGCGCTCGAGCCCACGGCGGCGGCGCGCTGGAGCGAGCCACTGCGCGAGCTGGCGCGCAAGCCCGGCGGCAACGGCGACAGCGTGCCCGACCGCGACCTCGTCATCGCCCTCGACCAGAAGCAGGCGGCTGCACTCGCGGAGCGGTTCGACCGTGTGCGTACGCTTGTCGGACCTCCGGGCAAGAAGGCGCGCTACAACGCCGTGCTGGTTGTCACCACCGAAAAGCTCGCGGACGCGCAGATCCAGGTGGGACGCGCGCTGGACGAAATCACCAAGCGCTGGCGCCTCGACGAGGTGCGCACGGTTCCGGGCAAGCCAACCGAGCTCTGCTACCTGGTTCGCATGCCGAAATCGCTGACACGCGACTTGCTGCTCACCGCCGTTCACGAACGCGCGACGGATTCGATTGCCAACGCTGACCTGCAGATCCAGGAGCCGCCCGTGGCGGAGGCCAAGGCATGAGGTATGCGAGCGCCGTGTACCTCATCGCAGTTGCAGCGGTGCTGACGGTCTCCGCGTGCGGGCGGCATAACCACGGCGCAAACGATCTGAACGGCGGGCGCGACAGCACCATGCTCAACCAGCGCGAGACGCGGCTCGAGAGAGAGCTCGCCAACACGGACAGCACCAAGGCCGCGCACCGGCCCATTGCGCGCTGGCTGCTTCCGCCCGAGCTCACCGAGATCTCGGGGCTGGCGCTCACTCCCGACGACCGCCTGTTCACGCACAACGACGAATCTGCCCGCATCAGCGAGGTCGACTATCGCCGCGGCATCATCGTCAAGCACTTCTATGCGGGCGAAAAGGATCTGCGCGGCGATTTCGAAAGCATCACCTTCGGGGACAACCGCTTCTTCCTCATGACAAGCAACGGGATGATCTACGAGTTCCCGGAGGGGCAGCCCGGAGAGCGCGTCGACTGCACGGTATACGACACGCACCTCGGCGCCGAATGCGAATTCGAGGGCATGGTGTACGACCCGAAGAGCGGCGGGCTCATCCTGTCCTGCAAGAATGTCGGCAAGAAAAAAGACCGCGACCAGCTCGTCCTGTACCGCTACAAACCGGGCGGCGATGGCGACATCTCGGAGATCACGATTCCGCAGCACGACGTGATCGGCAAAAACCCGTGGAAGCAGGTTCGCCCCACCGATATCACCATCGATCCCGGGAGCGGCAACTTCGTTCTGGTCGCCGCGCAGGAGAAAGCGCTGATCGAGCTCACCCCCGATGCACGCGTCGTCTTTGCGCGGCCGCTCGAGGGAACGCACCCGCAGGCCGAAGGCGTGGCCATCACGCACGACCATATTCTCATCGTCAGCGACGAAGGGGCCGGCAGCGCGGGTTCAATCACGCTATACCGGTGGCCGTGACGGAGGATGCACCATGCACCGTGCGATTCGCTGCTGCCGCATCCTTTTCGTTCTTGCACTGCTGTGCGCTGACGTCGCGCAGGCGGGGAAGGCTCCGCCGCCCGCGCAGAAGACCGCCACCGTGGTGGCCGGCAAGCGCTACGAGAGCGGAAGCGTAAAGCGCTTCTTCATGGGTGACACGTACCGCGATCTGTGGACGACGCCCGTCACCGTTCCCGTTTTGGACCTGCATGCGTTTGCTGGCGGCCTCAAAGTGACAAAGGAGGCCAAGGGCAACCAGACCAAGTCGCTGCGCTTCAAGAATCCGGCCGGGCTCGCGTACACCTTCCGTCTCGTCGACAAGTACAAGGTCGCCGCTCCCCAAGGCTGGGAGAAGAGTCTTGTCGGCGGCATGGCGCGCGACCAGATCAGCGCGCAACATCCCGCGGGAGCCATCATTGCCGACGGCTTCCTGACCGCGGCCAACGTGCTGCATCCGACGCCGAAGCTCGTCGTGCTTCCCGACGATGAAGCGCTGGGAAAATACCGCAAGGATTTCTCCGGAAAGCTCGGATGGATCGAGCCTTTCCCCAACGTTCCCGAGCGCTCGACATGGATCGCGGGCGCGGGTGTCGACAATGCACCGGCGCGCCCGAGCGGGTTCGGCGGTGCGATCGAGATCATCGACAGCGACAGCCTGCGGGCGCTCCTGGATGCCAGTCCGGACGACCGCGTCGACGCGCGTGCCTACCTGCGCGCGCGCCTCGTCGACATGTTCCTGAACGACTGGGACCGCCACCCCGGGAACTGGAAATGGGCGCGCCTGACGCCGGATGGTCCGTGGCAACCGGTGGCGCGTGACCGCGACAAAGTACTGGTGAGCTACGGCGGCGTCATCGCGTTCGCCGGCAAGGTGGCACCGGAGCTGGTGACGTTCACCGCGAATTATCCGTCGATGCGCTCGCTCACAATTCACAGCCTGGACCTTGATCGCCGGCTTCTGTGCGGACTCGACCGCGCGAGCTATGACTCCGCCGCGGTGTGGCTCCAGTCACGTTTCACCGACGACGTGATCGAGCAGTCGCTGCACGCGATGCCTGTCGAATATCAACACACCATCCCGCCGACGGCCGCGATCCTGCGCGCGCGACGCGACCAGCTGCGCACCGTGGCGGCGCATTTCTACGAATACCTCGCCCCT
>DATEHD010000332.1:0-3642 GCA_035279765.1 Candidatus Krumholzibacteriia bacterium
CAGCGTGCCGGGCCTGTTTTTCGGCTATGCGACTGGCACGAACCTCATGTTTCCGTTCGCCGTGGGCGCCACCACGTGTCTGTTTTCCGAGCGTCCCACCGCGGAGACGCTGGCCAGCGCGATCGCGACTTATCGTCCCAGCATCGTCACCAACGTGCCGACCATGATGGCGAAGCTCCTCGATCACGACGACGCGCTGCGCGCGCGCGACGAGCCCGCGCTTGATTTCTCGTCCATCCGCTTTCATCTCTCCGCGGGAGAGGCCCTGCCGCCGCCGCTCCTCGCGCGTTTCACCGAACGCTTTCACAATGACGTGTACGACGGCATCGGCTCGGCGGAGATGTTCCACATTTATGCGAGCAACCGCCCGGGCGACATCATGCCGGGCTCGCTCGGCCGCGTCGTCGATGGCTACGAGATCCGCATTCTGCCCACGGACGCAACGGAGGCCGGTGCACCCGAAGTGGCGCGCGGCGACACGGGCGTGATGTGGGTGCGCGGTGACAGCGTGGCGCTCGGGTATCACCTCGACCGTGAGCGCAGCTGGGAGACGTTTCATGGCCACTGGTGCCGGACCGGTGATCTCTTCCGCATGGACGCGGATGGGTACCTGTGGTTCTGCGGGCGCGCCGACAGTCTTTTCAAGGTGGGCGGCGTCTTCGTCGCTCCGCTCGAGATCGAAGAATGTTTGTGCGGACACGAAGCGGTGGCCATGGCAGCAGTCATCCCCGCCGAGGAGGCTGGGCTGGTCAAGCCCAAGGCGTTCATTGTGTGCCGGGAAGGAACGCTAACTTCGGATGTTGCGGCGCTTCGCGCCGCGCTCCAGGAGCACGTGAAGTCGAATCTCTCCAAGCACAAGTATCCGCGCTGGGTGATCTTCGTCGACGATCTGCCCAAGAACGATCGCGGCAAGGTCGATCGCAAGGTGCTCATCGATCGCGAGAAAGCGGGCGAAAACCCATGGCAATGAATCCCTACGAGTTTCGTGCCGCGTGGATGACGAGCGACGAGCTGGCCGCGGCGCTGGCGGGTCCGCAGCCAGTGGCGATCATGATCGCTGTGGGGGCGGTTGAACCCCACGGACCCCATCTGCCTCTGGATACGGACTTGATCATTTCGCGGGCCGCGAGTGAGCGCGCTATCGCGCGCTTGCTTCCGGGCGTGCGTGGACTGACCGCGCCCGACGTCGCGTATGGCGTGACTGATTGCGCGAGCGGTTTTGCCGGTGCGGTGGGAGTGACGGCGCGTACGTTGTCGACGTACCTGCACGATGTGATCGACGCGTGGCTCGAGAACAGCGTGGCGCATGTGTGCCTGGTGAGCAACCACCTGGAGCCGGCGCACGAGGAAGTGGTGCGCAGCGCTGTCGCGAGATTCCCGGGCGAGCGCTGCTCGGCCGCGACGCCGCTCGCGCGACGTTGGGCGCGCACGCTCGACGACGAGTTCAAACGCGGCGCCTGTCACGCGGGAGAATACGAAACGTCGATCGTGCTTGCCGCCGATCCGGAGGCGGTGCGCACGTCGCTCATCGCGGGCTTGCCCGACGTGGACATCAGTCTCTCGGAGATGCTGCAGGCGGGGAAGACGCGCTTCGCAGAAATGGGACTCACGCGCGCCTATGCAGGCTCGCCCGCACGGGCGAACGCCGCGCACGGCGAGGCCATGCTGGAGCGCCTGGCCGCGATGGTGGCCGGGGAAGTGCTGGAAGCGATGGGCATCGCGCGCGACGCCGGCTAGCGCGCGGGCTACTTGAGCAGCACCATTTTCTGCGTGAGCGGCGCCGCGTTGGCGGTGACGAGTTTCACCACGTACACACCGGAAGCGACATGCGCACCGCGCGCGTCGTCTCCGTGCCACACAATCTCATTGGTTCCCGCCGGCATGACCGTGTCCACAAGCACGCTCACCATGCGTCCCGTTGCATCGTAGACGGTGATGCTGACGTGCTGCGACACCGCCAGCTGGTAGCGAATGGCGGCCGATGGATTGAACGGGTTGGGATGCACGGGGAAGAGCTGCACAACGGGCGGGAGGGGCCCGGCCGCGCTCGGAATCGAGTAGTAGATGGTCAGCAGGGGGCGGCTGGCGAGCGTCGCGTTCTGGCGCGAGCCGAACGCCTTGGCCGTGGAGTTCGACACTTCGTTGCCGGTTACCTCCCATCCGAAGTTCTGCGCCGGGTTGGCGAGCCAGAAGGCGACGTCTCCATTCATCGTCGGCGAACGCCATGTGTAGGTCCCGATGTTTCCGACGGGCCGGCTGGCGCTCGCGGAGGCGACGAAATCGCCGCCCGGTGTCGTCCACAACGCAGCCGGTGCGAGGTAGAACCTCTGCAGCCAGGTGGCGGAGCCGGGTGTCGCCTTGCCACCGCCACCTTCGCCCATGATTCCCACCGTGGTGCCTTCGCCCCAGTCCGCGAGCAGACGATGCAGCTGCACAGCGACCGAGGTCACGTGCGTCTGCACGACGCTGAGGCGCAACACGACGCTGTCGATGGCCGCGCGGCTGTCGAGCACGCCGGCAAGATTGAAGCGGAGCAATCCGCGCCGCACGGAGGCGAGGCCGTTCTCGCCCGCGAAAAAGCGCGTGCCGCCGCCGTTACTCAGCGTGTCGCTCTCGGCGTAGATGGTGTTGTCTTTGTCGGGGCTGACCGCGATGGAGGCGGCGTATGTATCAGCTGCGGTCAGGAGGAAAATCGAGAGGAGAAGCGGGGCCGTCAGGGTGTAACGCATGCTTGCTTGCCCGGCTCGTCATGTGAGCCGGCCCTCGGTTAGTTCGCGCCAATGCAGGTGGGCCCCCCACGCATAATACAACCCGGTGGCCGTGATGGGAAGGAACTGCGTGGCGTGATACACGGCCGAGAAGGCGAGGGCATGGGCGCGATCGATGCCGTAGAGGCCGAGTGCCACCACGCACGCATACTGCAATGTTCCAAGAAATGCGGGCGCCGAAGGAATCATCGACCCGAGCGACACGAGCACAAGGATCATCAGGCTCGCCATCGGCGGCAGACTGAGACGGAACGCGATCAGGCAGAACCACACGCCGAGAATAGCACATCCCCACACCACCACGGAGAGGAGCGCGATCGGGAGCGACGCCTTCGGCTTGGTCACCACACCCAGCCCCGTTACAAACGCATCCGCGGCATCATGCATGCGTCGCTGCGTCTCATGGGGGAACGGACGCACCACGCGCGCGATGAGCACACGGAAGCGTTCGCGCCAGCGCACCATCGCAAAGAGCAGGAAGAAGAGCGCGATGTTGAACGCCACCAGGATTACCGCGCTGCGCGATAGCCATTCCGGTCCGGAGATGTGCACCATGCAGAACCACAGGAGCAGGATGAGCACGAACACGTCCACGACGCGCTCGTAGACGATGGTGGCGAACGACGCCGACCGGCTCACGTGCTGCGAGCGGCCGATGACGAAGGCGCGCACCAGCTCGCCGAGTCGCGCCGGAAGCAGGTTGTTCACCATGAACGCGATCGCCGTCGCCGACCACAGCGGCCGGATCCCGCAGCGCTTGATGGGATCCATCATGTACTTCCAGCGAAGCGAGCGGCTGAAGTGACCGAGCATGGTGAAGAAGACGGCGGGCACCAGGTAGATCCAGCGCGTGCGCGCGAGCGCCTGTCCGAAC
>DATEHD010000333.1:0-2101 GCA_035279765.1 Candidatus Krumholzibacteriia bacterium
GACAGCGTGCCGAGCACTTTTTCCATGAGGTCAATGCACTCGCCCATGGGAAGCAACGCCGGGACGCGATTCTGCGGAACGATGAACGTCGTCATGATTTCCTTCGGAGTTATCGCGGATGGGTCAAATTCACCTTCGTTACGAAGGTGATTTTCACCCAGCGTGGATCAACCGCGCAGGGCTTTGATCGACGCGCCGTAATCGGGCGTCCGGAAAATGGCGGTGCCGGCCACGAAGATGTCGACGCCCGCGGCGCGCGCGCGCGGCGCGGTTTCCGGCGAGATGCCGCCGTCGATCTCGATGGCAAACGTGAGCTCATGTTTCTCGCGGATTCGGGCGGCGCTCCGGACGTGATCCAGCGAGCCCTCGATGAAACTCTGTCCGCCAAATCCGGCGAACACACTCATCACCAGCAAAAGATCAATGTCGCCGAGGTACGGCTCGACTCTGTCGAACGGACAGTCGGGATTGAACGCGAGGCCGGCTTTGCCGTTGAGATCGCGGATCGCGCGCAGATCGCGCCGCACGTCGCTGCTCGCCTCCACGTGAATCGTGAGCACGTGCGTGCCCGCCTTCATGAAGGCCTCGATGTAGCGGTCCGGGTTCTCGATCATGAGGTGCGTGTCGAGCGTGGTCTTCGCGACGCTGGCGACGCTTTTCACCAGGGGCGGGCCGAAGGTGATGTTGCGCACAAAATGGCCGTCCATTACATCGAGGTGAAGGAATTCCACGCCCTCTTTCTCAACGGCGGCAATCTCCTCCCCGAGGCGGCTGAAATCACACGCCAGGAGACTGGGAGCGACGGCGGTGCGCGACGAGCGTGCGTGTCCCTCAGTGCGAACTAGATGCGACCAGCTCAATCGATTCTCCTTCGCGGATCTGTTCGCCCGGCTCGGGGCTCTGATCGATGATTGTGTTGGGGTACACGCCGTCGCGGTCCTCGTAGCGCACTGACGCCACGCGAAATCCCATCTTCTCCAACTTCTGGCGCACGAAAAAAAGATCCTGCTGGGTCAGATCGGGCATGATGAACACGTTGGCGCCGCCCGGCACCGATATCACGATGTCCACCTGCTCGCCTTCATGCACTTCGTCGCCGAGCTGCGGGCTGGTGGCCACCACGTGCTCGCGCGCATCGCCGATGTGCTGCACGCGCGCCACGCGGCCCACATCCAGCCCCTCGCTCAGCAGTAGATTGCGCGCCTGGCGCTGTGTCATGCCGCGGAGATCGGGCACCATGCGCACGCGGGTGCCGAGACTCAGCACCACTTCGACCGAACGACCGGGCTTCAAGTTTTCATTGGCGGCCGGCTGCTGCGACAGAACGAATCCCACCGGCACCTGCGTGTCGTAATCACTGCGCTCGACACGCATCGCCAGCCCGAGTTTCCCCAGGTTTTCGCGTGCTTCCTTTTCGCTCGCGTTGTGCAGGTCGGGCACAATGACAACGCTGCCCTGCTTCACCAGTGCAGGCATCAGCACCTTGTTGAACAGGAAAACGCCGGCCACGAACAGCCCGGCAAGAATGGCGAGACGCTTGAGGAAAAGCCGTGCACCCACGAGCGCGACTGTAAGACCGGCCTGCGCCCGGCGTCAATCAGAGGCGGAAGCGCCCAGCACTTCCCCGGGTTCGATCGGGTGGCCGGCACGGAAGGCGACCGGCGTCATGGAACGGCGTCCTTCGGGGCGCAGCATAAGGATCTCCAGCGCGCCCTCGCCGCACGCGACCAGCAGGGGCTTGAGCGAGAGAATGGTTCCGGGTGCGGCCTTTTCTTCCCGTGGAGCAACGACCGCAGCGTCGATCTGCAGACGCCGGCCGTGGTGGAAGGTGTACGCACTCGGCCACGGTGTCATGGCGCGAATGCGGCGCTCGAGCTCGATCGCGGGGAGCGACCAGTCGATCAGCCCGTGGTGCTTGCGAATCTTTTTGGTAACCGTGGCGTGCGTCCCATCCTGCACCACTTCGTGCATGGTGCCATCGAACACGCCGTCCAGCGTTCGCACCAGCAGCTCCGCGCCCAGCAACGCGAGACGGGCCGTGAGCGTGCCCGCGTTGTCATCCGGTTGGATCGGCGTTTCGCCGCGCAGGAGAATGTTGCCC
>DATEHD010000334.1:0-8347 GCA_035279765.1 Candidatus Krumholzibacteriia bacterium
TTGGGATAGTTCTGCGAAAGCGTGAACGTCTGCGTCGGCACCGTTCCCGCCGCTGTGATCGTCCCTGTGAATCCTTCCACCGAGAAGAGGTACAGCCCGCCAGGATGATCCGACACGTACACGATTCCCGACGGCGCGAAGGGGTACGCGTTCCACGCCCCAAGGTACACGTCACTCCCGGTTTCGTCCTGGTACGGCGAGGTGTCGTACGCATCGGCGAGCACGGGTGAAGCAGGATTGGCGATGTTGAACACCTTGAAACCGGCCGTGTAGTAGCCCACGAACATCAGGTCACCCACGATATAGAGCTGGTGCACGCGCGAGCTCGGGTCGCTGATGTAATTCACGCGCTGCGGATTCGCCGGATTGGTGATGTTGAACACAACGATGTCGGGAGTGGGTGTCGCGCCGAGCTCGTCGCACACATAGAGGTAGTGGCCGTCCTTGGATTCGTCGCCGCTGTGGTACGACATGATGGTCGGGTCGTCATTTGTGCCCAGCAGCACCGGCGCGGCCGGGTTGGACACATTCCAGATGTTTAGCGTGTTCCAGTTGAAGTCGTAGAGCACGTTGTGGCGCCACGTGCAGTCGTGGCCGAAGTTGAAAATCTCGTACAGCGAATCGGGCGCGGTGGGATGATTGACGAGGTCATAAATGGTTACGCCCACATATTCGGCGTACAGGTTGCCGCGCGGCGAAATGGTGAGCGTGTGGGACGAGTGAAACTTGTGGGGAAGCACCACGGGGAGCGCCGGATTGGCGAGGTCGACAATGCTCGACGCAACCCCGCTGCCGGATCCGTTGCACGCGTACGCGTAGTGCCCGAAGGGTTTGATGTCGCGGCCGGGAACGCCCGTCACTTTCGTCACCAGCACCGGCAGCGACGGATCGGTGACATTGACGATGAAGAAGCCGCCCTTGTCGTCACCAACGAGCGCGTACTCCTTGTGCGTTTTCTGGTCGTAATAACCCCACACGTTGGTGACGCGGGGGGAGCCGGGAAGCGTGAGGTGCCCGACAAGCGTGATGTGGCCCAGCGCGGCGAACGCGCTCGGCGCCGACATGGCGGCCACCAGCAGGGCAATTATCGGGAGAGCAAAGCGGCGTGCGGCCCGGCTACTGCTTTTGCGTCGCTCCATCGTTGACCTTCTCTTCGACACGCTTGACCATTTCATTGGCATGCGTGCTCAGCTGCTTTGCATCGAGTGCAGTTCCCTTGATGTCCTTGTTGGCGCTCATCCACATCGACGGTGCGGGTGGGTCGGGCGCCAGATGCGCATCGGTGTCGTAGAGAAGCAGGACGTCGGTTGCAGGTTCCTGCCCGGAGCCGACGACATTACGGAAAGCGTTGGGGACAAAGCCCTCGGGATCATAGAAGTACACCAGCCGGCGGTCGTGCACGCTGCAGCGCTGGAGCGCGCGCACCTCGGTGGCCTCGGGCGTTGTTGCGCTCCACACCACGAAGACGCGCAGGCGCTTGCTGGGGTTGGACTCGAGCACCGACTGCACGGCCTTCAGCGCCGCGTCCGATCCTTCGGACACCGGGTCGGCGATCACCACCAGGCGCACAGCACCCGAGGCGAGGTTCAGAAACGCCACCATGGTGCCCATGTTCTGGAGCCTGGCGACGGCCTGGTTGTTGTTAGCGGGCGCCTGCGCCCCCGCGGGAGCAACCAGGGCGAGGACGAGAACGACGACGGCGAAAAATCGAAAGTACTGCATCGGATTGGCCTTTCGGGGCGGCAGACTACAATTATACACCATCCGGCAGCGCTCGTGGTCCTGTGCGTTGCGCCTCCTCGGCAGGCTACCAATTGACACGGGCAGCGGTGCCGAAGCCCGGTCCCAGGAAGAGCGCGTTCAGGAGCATCCGCTCCGCTCCGTGGTAGTAGCCGCGGAAGTTGGGGATGGAGTCGAACACAATGGCCTGCCCGTCGCCGTAACCGTCGCGCGCCGCGTACACGGTCTCCGCCCAGCGCGCACGCGCTTCCTCCCACATGAGGCCCGAGAGGCGCAGCCGGTTGGCCGGCGCGAGTCGCGCGGGCACTTCGACGTTCTCGGTAACGAGTGCCAGCGGCGAATTGAGAATCGCGGGCACCACGCTGTTGCAGCCGAAGCCGAGCCAGTGCTCGGTGTTCACGTCCACCGCCACGATGGCGCCGTGCGGGTAGAGCTTGCGCGCGATTTCGTCTTCACGCTTCACCGTATCCGTGTCGGACTTGTCCTTGTCTGCGTCTTTGTCTGTGTCTTTGTCCTTGTCTGTTTTTTTCTTCTCACTCTTGGGCTTTTCGGCGTTCTTTCCTTCCCACACGGAAAGGCTGTCGACGTCGGGCGTGAATGCAGTATGCGAGAGCGTCACCGCGCGCGTGTACTTGTCGATGTCCTTCAGCACCTGTGAGCGGTTGCGCGCCGACGAGATCGCCACCGAAGAATCGGCGAGGAACGCCGCGCCGCCCCCTTCGCCGATGAGCGTGCCGCCGTTCTTGGCGAATGCTTTCAGATTGTCGATGCCGCCGTCGCCGAGGCCGCCTTTGTACCCGGATACGCCGCCGTTGGCGTCGGGAAGCACGATGACGTTGTACTTGCTGAGGTCGGCGCCGTCGACGCTCACGATGTCGAGCGTCGTCATGCGCATGCGCAGGCGGCTGTCGATCAGATGCCAGATGGCGCCGTAGTTATTGCCATTGATGCGCGTGCCCGCGATGACTGCGATGCGCGGCGCCTTGAGCAGCACGAAATCATTGCCGCCCAGGTCGGCGTAGATGCCGGTGGCGAGACCTTCGTCCACGCCAATCAGAGACACACCCGCTGCTTCCGCCAACGAGCGCAGCGCAGCCACATCGAGCGGCGGGTTTCCCGCGCGCCGAATCAGGAAACTGCCGCGAGGCAGATCGACAGTGCCGGCGTGGAACGGTTTCTTCGAACACCATACATTCACGTCCTTCTCGAACAGACGTGCCAGGAGCTCGAACGCACGGTCATCGCTGCCGTCGAATGCAAAGCCCACCTTCGCCTTGTCGTTGGTGAGCGAGCCCTTGCGCGGGGTGAGCGTGTACTTTTCGGTGGCAACACCGGGCACGCCGTCCACGCGGTACGACGGAATGCCGTACGCGAGCGGCATCGACCAGCCGGTCGCGTCGTAGAGCCGCGAATCATCGTGCGCGAGAATCTCTTTCTTCTCGGTTTTGAGAAACGCCGTCGGAAGGCGAATGTCGAAGGTGAGGATGGCATTGATGAGCTGGCGCAGGGGCTGGTTGGTGCGCACAATCGCGCTGCCTGCGGGAATCTTGACACTCTTCGCGTCAGTGCCGTCCCACGAAAGCGCCCGCGCGAGTGTCGTCTCTTTTGTCGTGCGCTCCACTTCAATGTGTTGCTCTTCGAGTTTTTCCACCAGGCGGTCGAGCCGGGTGCGATTGGCTCCCGCGGCCAGCACGAACGACGCCGGCTTCGAGCGCAGATTGGCCTGTTTTTCGGCGAGGTAATCGGACAGTAATTCCTTGCGGCCTGTCGCCACGGCGCTGAGGTTCGCCATGGAGCCGACGAACTGGTGCTGCACCGTTTCACGAAACGTCATGATGGTTCCGTCGGGACGTTTCACCTGCGACCCGTCGACACCGGCCTGTTCGAAAAGCATTCCCACCGCGCCGAGATAACACCCGTACGAGCTGCCGTAGCCGGGATAGATTTCCTCGTTCCATTCGCGCGTGTAATAGCTCCAACCGAACTTGTCGAACGCCGCCGCGTGCGCCTGCGCGACACGGTCCCACCACTTGTGGATGTAGCTGGTGAGGAACGGATTGAACGGTTCGCGCGGCGGCGAGATCAGGTACTGGTCGTACGGCCCCATCTCGTGCGCGTCGAGAACGTAGTGCGGCATCCAATCCATCATGGCTTTGGTCTTGCCGCGTGTCTCCGGATGCACCTGCGCGAACCAGTCGCGGTTCAGATCGAACAGGTAATGATTGGTGCGCCCGTAGGGCCACATGCCCGTGTGGGCCATGCTCTGGACATCGTGACTCGGAACCACGTTGTTCCACCATGTGAGCTGTGAGATCCAGCGCGAGCGACCGTCGGGATTCTCCGATGGGTCGATGATGACGACGCAGTTGTCGAGAATCTGCTTGGTGGCGGGGTCGGTGCCGGCCATCAATTGATAGGCGAGCTCGAGCGCGGCGTCGCAGCTCGAAAGCTCGTCACCGTGAATTCCGTACGCCATCCACGCCACCAGCGGCATTCCATCGATGAGCTTCTTGGGATCGGCGCCGCCGAGGGTGCGCGGATCGGCAAGTTTCAGGCAATTGCCGCGAATCTCTTCCAGCCGCGGGGCATTGGCCTCCGACGCGATGATCAGGTAGCAGAGCTTGCGTCCCTCATAGGTCTCGCCGTAGCTGCGCAGCTCGGCATTGGGGAACGAGTCCAGGTATTCGAAATACTTGACCAGGTCGGCGTGTGGCGCCGGCTTCGAGCCCAACGGGTAGCCCAGCACTTCGTCCGGCGACTTGACGTCGTTGCGATAGGTGCCGTCGGGCCAGAAAGGGGCGTCGTAGGTACCGGCGCCCGGATCCGGGGAGGTGCGCATCGCCTGGGAGTCGACCTGGGCGAGGGCGGGGGAAAGGGACGTGGTCAGGGAAACCAGAAAAAGGCACACGGCCTGGATCCAGCGCATGGGTGGTTCTCTCTCGGGTCTAAGTGAATGGTCTAACGGGTTGGGCATTCGCCTGTTGCGGCGCTCCTCGAGCGCCGTGGGTCCGGAGGCGCGACTCTACGGGAACGGCAGTCGCCTGTCAAATCGTGCGATCCGTGTAAACCTTTTGCCCGCCGGCTCCGTCTCATCCCTGTGACGGCTCGTGAACCCGCGGGCCCGATACCCAGGAGGAGAGACATGAAGACACTTCGTTGGATCGTACCGAGCGCCGCCGCGCTGGTGCTCGCGGCAGCCGTCACGCAGAACGCTCTCGCCAAGGTGAGCGAAACCGTCAACCAGGTCTATGACACCAGCGCCCACCCCACGCTTCGCATCGACAACGTCAACGGCGACCTCACCGTCGAAGGGTGGGACCAGAACCGCGTCGAAATCACGGCCATCAAGTCGGCGGGAGACGCGGAGGATCTGGCCGACCTGAAGGTCGAGATGCGTAAGGACGGCGATGACGTCGTCATTCACGTGAAGTATCCGCATGAGAACAATTTCTGGAACCATGGCCACGACGGGCCGGGCGTCAACTTCACAATCAAGGTTCCCAGGGGTGCCGGCGTCCACAAAGCTGAGTTCGTGAACGGCGATATCGACATCACCAATGTGGTGGGCGATGTGAACGCATCGTCTGTCAACGGCCAGGTTTCCGGGCAGAAGCTGGGCGGTGATGTGGATCTCTCCACTGTCAACGGAGGCGTCGAGCTCGCGGCGACGAGCAACATCAAGTCGATCAGCCTGAATTCAGTCAACGGCGACATCGAGCTGACCCTGCCGAAGAAGTTCGATGCGCGCATTGAAGCCGGCACGATCCACGGCGACATTCGCGCCGTCGACGGACTCGATGTGGATGCCACGTCGTTCACGGGCAGCTCGATGAGCGGTGTAATCGGCAAGGGCGGGATGAAGGTCGACCTCAATACCGTCAATGGTAGTATTCGGATCCGGCACGAAGGTGAAAAGGCCGGAAAGGGAGACCGGGAGGCAGACTAACCGCGCCGGTCGTGGGTTGGGAGGTGGGTGACATGTGGGCACGGGTTCCGCGGGGTCGGCGCGAATGCAGGACGAGCACGAACTGGTACGGCGGATACAGGCGGGGGAGACGTCCGCCTTCCGCGAATTCGTCCAGCGCTACCAGCGCGACGTCTACGGGCTCGCGTACGACCTGTGCGGAAACCATCACGACGCCGAGGATCTTTCGCAGGAAGTTTTTATCAAGGCGCACCGTTCGCTTGGCAATTTTCGCTCGGATGCAAAACCGGGCAGCTGGTTGTACCGGATCACGATGAACACATTTCTCGATTCCAGACGGAGAAGACCGGTCCAGGTGGTGAGCCTGGATGCGCCGCGTGACACTCAGTCGGGTGACGATCACCCGGTCGATATGCCGGCCCCGACCGCCGGCCCCGACCGGGTGACGCACTCGGCCCGCGTGCGCGACGATGTCGAGGCCGCGCTCTCCGCGCTGAGCGCGCAGGAACGCACCGTGTTCGTCATGCGCCACTACCACGACATGCCCATCAAGGAGATTTCGTCTTCGCTCTCGATTGCCGAGGGCACGGTGAAGAGCATGCTCTTCCGCTCCATCCGCAAGCTGCGCGACCGCCTGGCGCAGTATCGTGAAGAGGCGGGTGATCTGGCATGACCTGCGAGCAGGCACAGGAATTGATGATCGAGGCTTTGTATGGAGAGCTCGATGCTGCGTCGCTTCACGAATTCGAGCAACACGTGGCGGGATGTGCCGCGTGCGCGAGGCTCTACGCAGAGATGAGGGCGACCGGCGCGACCATGCACGATCGCACGCAGCCGGATCCCGGCGCGGAATACTGGAACAATTATTACACCCGGCTCGAGACGCGCATGCAGCGCGAAGCGACCGTGGTGGATGGCGCACGCATCGCGGCGCGGCGGCGGTCCTATGTGTCGTGGGGATACCGTGTGGCCGCCGCCGTTGCCGTACTTGCCGCGGGCGTGTGGATTGGCCAACACGCGCGCGTCAATCAACCGGCGACTCAGGTCGCACGTGACGCGCGCGAATCCGGATCGAACAATTCCTTCACAGATACAACGCGTATAGCGTCGCATCCCGTGCAGGGTGATCACACACCACACGATGCCATCGAGGGGCCGCCGACCAGCGGTGAGTATGCGGGCACGGGCAACGTGCAGCTCGCATCCGCCGATTCGCGCGCCAAGGACTACATCGAGCGCTCGCAGGTGCTCCTGCTCGAGCTCATCAACTCGAGCCCCGACACGACGCGCGCCTCCAACAATGAATACCGCACGCAGCAGGTGCGCGCCAAAGCCATGGTGCGCGAAGCATCGGTGCTGCGCGACGACCTCCCCGGCAGCGACAACCGCCGCCTGCGCGAGCTCGTCACCGAGCTGCAGCTGGTCCTGCGCGAGATTGCAAACCTCGAAGCAAAGAACGACTACCAGGCCGTAGAGATCATTCGCAACCGCGTGGACCGCGAGGGCGTCTTACTGAAGATTGACGTCGAGCAGATGCGCGATAGCAGCGGACCGAAGAAACCCGCGACCACGCACGGCGACGCGATCGACGGATGAGAACCCCCAGGAGAAAGCAATGAAGCAGCATCGGAGAATCATCATCGCCGGCATCGCACTCGCGTTGTGCGTCGCCTCCTTCGCGCAGGCGGGAACCGAAAAAACGCCGAAGCCCGCGCCCGCACCCAAGGCCGCCAAACCCGGCACCACGCCGATCCCCGCGACGCCGGCCACGCCGGCCGCGCCCGCGGTTCCCGCGCCGCTTCCGCCCAACACCGAGCGCGGCGCGTATGAACAGATCAAGAACATGATCTACGACGCGCAGTACCAGCAGGCGCACGAAGCGTCGCTGCGTTTCCTCAAGAAATACGTGAAGAGTGTCAACGCCGAGGAAGTGTCGTTCTGGAAGTGCTACGCGCTGCAGCGCGCCACGCGCGACGTGAGCAAGTCATTCGACTGTTACCAGACGTTTCTGACGCAGTATCCGAGCGGGAGCTGGTCCGACGACGCGCGTTCCGAATATGTGAAGCTGGCCAAGAAGCTGGCCAAGGCGGGTGATCCGCGCGGCAAGGCAGCGTTGGACAGGATGGCCGACTCCGGCGACGATGGCGACGCGGATATCAAGATGTCCGTGATTTACGCGCTCCTGCAGAGCAACAATGAAGGGGACACCAAACTCGCGATGGATTCCATCCACCAGGTGCTGAAGACGTCGAAGGATCCCGACCTGCGCCGCAAGGTGATCTACGTGCTCACGGAGTCGGATGATCCGCAGGTGCTCGACACCCTGATCGATGTCGCCAAGACCGATCCCGATGCCGACGTGCGCCGCCACGCCATCTACGCCATCTCCGACCAGAACGATGAGCCCCGGGTGATCGACACGCTCGTCGGCCTCATGAAGACTGAGAAAGACCCCGACATCCGCCGCCACGTGCTCTACGCCATCGCGGAAGTGGATCGTCCCGATGTGATCAAGGTATTGAGCGACGCGGCCGTGAACGACGCCGATCCCGACATTCGCACGGCGGCGACATACGCCATCGCGGAAGTGGATGACCCGGCCGCGGTGACAGCTCTCAAGACGCTGCTCAAGAGCAGCACCACGTCCTTCGAGATCAAGAAGGCCGCACTGTACGCATTGAT
>DATEHD010000335.1:0-12225 GCA_035279765.1 Candidatus Krumholzibacteriia bacterium
CGAGACACGCGAGCCGAGCGCCGCGTAAACGCTACCGAGCTCGAGTCCGATGTATCCGCCTCCCACCACCAGGAGTCCCTTGGGGATGCGCTTCAAATCGAGCGCCGAAGTGGAATCGAGGACGCGCGGCGATTTCGCATCGAAAAGCGGAATCGTGGCCGGGCGCGAACCGGTCGCGACAATGCAATGATCGAACGCCACCGGCTGCGTGCCGCCGGCGTTCATCTGCACATTGAGCGTGTGCGGATCCGTGAACGTGCCGCGCCCCGCGATGTACGTCACCTTGCGAAACTTCGCCACCTGCCCCACACCGCCCGTGAGCTTCTTCACCACGCCGTCTTTCCAAGCTCGCAGCGTGTCGACATTGATGCGCGGCGGCCCAAACTCGATACCCATGATGGTCGCGGCTTCGGCTTCGTGCAGAACCTTCGCCGCGTGCAAGAGCGCCTTGGACGGAATGCATCCGCGATACAGGCACACACCGCCGGGATTTTCTTCGGTGTCAATTAGGGCGGTCTTGAGACCAAGATCGGCCGCCAGAAAGGCCGCGGCGTAACCACCCGGGCCGGCACCCAACACGACAACCTGGAAACGTTCGTTAGGAGACATATGAAGCGCACGCTGAAGCGCGCGGGTCAGCCTTCTATTGCGAGCAGAATGGGATCTTCGAGCGCTTCGCACACCCAGCGCAGGAAGCGCGCGGCGGCGGCGCCGTCGATCAGGCGATGATCATAGGAGAGCGAGAGCGGCAGAATCAGCCGCGGCTCGAACGCGTTGTTGATATACACAGGCTTCATCGACGCGCGCGAGATGCCGAGAATGGCGACCTCGGGCGCGTACACGATGGGCGTGAAGCCCACGCCGCCGATGCCGCCCAGGTTCGAAATGGTGAAGCATCCACCCTCGAGATCGTCGGGCATGATCTTCTTGGTGCGCGCTTTCTCGGCGAGCTGCGTCAAGTCAGCCGCGATCTCGATCAGGTTTTTCCCGTCCGCACCCTTGAGAACCGGTACCAGCAGCCCGCGGTCCGTATCCACCGCGATGCCGATGTTGACATACTTCTTGTGGACGATCTCGCTGTGCGCCATGTCGATGCTAGCGTTGAAATCCGGGAAGCGTCGCAGCGCCGACGCGCACACCTTGGTGAGAATCGCCGCGACGGTGAGCTTGCCGCCGCCGCGTTGCTCGACGCGGAGCGCGTACTTCTTGCGCGCCGTTTCCAGAGCGGTGATGTCCGCTTCGTCGTGCTGCGTGACGTGCGGAACCGTGTTCCACGCGTACGCCATGGTCTGCGCGGTGATCGCGCGCACCTTGCTCATCGGCGTGCGCTCGACTTCACCGAAACGGGAGAAGTCGGGTAACTGGCGCTGCGGAGCAGCGCCGGTCTGTCCCGGACCAATACTCAATGGGCCGGTCTGCACTACGCCGCTCGAAGCGGTACCAGAAATGATCGACTTCGCGTAGTTGCTCACGTCTTCCGACGAGATGCGACCGCCCGGGCCGGAACCATGCACCTTGTTGATGTCGACGCCGAGCTCGCGCGCCATGCGGCGCACAGTCGGCGACGCGGGCACGGCCGCTCCCTGCTCCTGCGCAACGGCCACAACAGTGTCGCGAATGTTTTCAGCTGTGGATTCCGGCGCGGAAGGTGCAGGCGCAGGACGCGCATCCTGCGAAACTGGACGCGCTGCAGTGGGCTGGGGCGGATTCGCTGCGGGGCGCGGTTCTTCGGTGCGCTGGGCCGCAGGTGCAGGCTTGGGCTGCGTAGCCTCCGGTTGCTCTTTTTGCGCCGCCTCACCGGCGGCGCTACTCGCACCCTGCTTCGCCTCGGTGTCGATCTTGGCGATCACGCCGCCTACATCGACCGAGTCACCCGGCTTCAGCCGGATGTCGGTGACGATTCCCGCCGCCGTTGACGGTACCTCGAAAACCGCCTTCTCCGTCTCGAGCTCGATCAGGGGCTGATCCATCTCGACACGGTCCCCGGTCTTCACCAACACCTTGGTGACATCGCCGGACGCGACGTTCTCAGAGATCTCAGGCAGTCTGACTTCGACGATCATGGGGCGAGATTATGACAAATGCCGCCGGCCCGCAACCGCTACGACTTCTTGGTCAGATTGAACGTGTGGTCGTCCTGCAGCTTGCCCTTGTTCCACAGGGACCAGACCGCGTCGACGTGCGTGTCGTCGATGAACTTCATGTCGAGCGCGTGCATGTGCATGTCGGTCTTCTTCATGTTGGCGCCGTCAACGAAGTTGAACTTGAGCTCCTTCACATCGCCCGAAGGAACGCTGGCGCGCATGCGCGGCTGGTTACCGATGCCACAGTAGTGCGTCATCATCAGGTGATCGCCGTCGACTGTGTACATGGTGATCATCTGCGGCTCGTCCGAATGCGAAATGGTCTCCATCACCGCAGTGCCGTTCGACACGACCTGGTACGTGACCGTCGCCGGCCCACCTTCGGGAGCCGTGGTGTCCCACGTTCCTGCCAGAGATTTCAGCTTTTCAAAACCGGCGTTGGCGCTCGACCCTGTGGCCTTGCTTTCGTGACCGTAACCGGCCAGACCCAGATTCGGCAGCGCCGCCACCAGCGCCAGCATGACCATCGCAAGCATGAACCGTTTCATGAGAGTAGCCTCCTTCTTTCCTGGAACGAACTAGTCTCGGTGAGGATTCGCCTTGTTGGGATTGATGCCGAAGTCGGCGATGGCGTCCTTCACGATGCTCTTCTTGACCTGGCCTTCGCGCGCCAGTGCGCGCAAGGCGGCGAGGGCGATGTAGCGGGCGTCGACTTCAAAGAAGTCGCGGAGCCCCGCGCGGTTCGATGAGCGGCCGAAGCCGTCGGTGCCGAGGAAGTCGAAGGTTCCCGGCATCCAGCGCGCGAGTGATGCGGGCAGCACCTTCATGTAATCAGACGCCGCCACGTACACGCCGGTGGTGTCCTTGAGCGCCTGCGCCACGTACGGAACCTTCTCTTCCTCGCCGGGATTGAGGAGATTCCAGCGTTCGCAGTCGATGGCGTCGCGGTAGAGCTCCTTGTAGCTGGTCACGGAGTACACGTCGACGGGGACGTCGTACGCGTCTTCCAGGATGCGCTGCGCGCGCAACACTTCGTTCAGGATCGCACCGCTGCCAAAGAGATTCACGCGGTTCTTGATCCCCGCCTTGTCGGATTTCCTGAAGCGATAGAGCCCGCGCAGAATTCCCTCTTCCACACCTTCGGGCATGGGCGGGTTCTTGTAGGTCTCGTTCATCACCGTGATGTAGTAGAGCAGCTGTTCGTTGCGTTTGAACATGCGCTCCACGCCGTCCTGGATGATGACGGCGAGCTCGTATGCAAACGTGGGATCGTATGCACGGAGTGTCGGGTGCGGAAGCGCCAGCACGTGACTGTGTCCGTCCTCGTGCTGCAGGCCTTCGCCGGCGAGCGTCGTTCGCCCGGAAGTTCCGCCGAGGAGGAAACCCTTGCAGCGCATGTCGCCGGCGGCCCAGATGAAATCACCAATGCGCTGGAAGCCGAACATCGAATAGAAAATGAAGAACGGGATCATGTTCACGCCGTGCGCCGCGTACGACGTCCCGGCCGCGATGAACGACGCCATGGAACCGGCCTCGTTGATTCCCTCTTCGAGAATCTGCCCGTTCATGGCCTCCTTATAATAGAGGAGCGTCTCGCGGTCGACGGGGTCGTAGAGCTGCCCCAGGCTGGAGTAAATACCCACCTGCCGGAACAACGACTCCATGCCGAAGGTGCGCGCCTCGTCGGGAACGATGGGTACCACGTTCTGGCCGATCTTCTTGTCCTTCAAGAGCAGCGAGAGCATCTGCACGAACGCCATCGTCGTCGCCACTTCGCGCTCGCCGGTTCCGGCCAGCATATCCTTGAAGATCGAGATGCCGGGCGTGTCGAGCGTCGGCGCATTGTCGCGGCGTTCGGGGATGGATCCACCCAGCGCTTCGCGGCGCGCCTTCAGGTACTGCATGTCTTCGCTGTCCTCGGCCGGTTTGTAGAACGGTGCCTTGGCGACGTCCTTGTCGGAAACCGGAATGCCAAACTTGTTGCGGAACGCGCGCAGCTCGAGCTCGTTTAGCTTCTTCTGCTGGTGCGTGATGTTCTTGCCTTCGCCGCTCTCGCCGAGTCCGTAGCCCTTGATGGTCCACGCCAGAATGACTGTGGGTTGGCCCTTGTGCTCCATGGCCGCTTTGTACGCCGCGTACACTTTTTCGGGATCGTGGCCGCCGCGGTTCAGCATGCGCACCTGGTCGTCGGTCAAATGTTCGACCATCTTGAGCAGGCGCGGATCCGCGCCGAAGAAATCGTTGCGGATGTAGTCGCCGGTCTCGGTGGAATACTTCTGGAACTGACCGTCCACCACTTCGCCCAGGCGGCGCACGAGAATACCGTCGGTGTCGCTCTGCAGAAGCGGATCCCAGTCGCTGCCCGTGATGACCTTGATCACGTTCCAGCCCGCGCCGCGAAACGCAGCGCCGAGCTCCTGGATGATCTTGCCGTTGCCGCGCACGGGGCCGTCCAAGCGCTGCAGGTTGCAGTTCACGACAAAAATGAGATTGTCGAGTTTCTCGCGCGACGCGAGCGTGATGGCACCCAGCGACTCGGGCTCGTCCATCTCACCGTCGCCGAGGAAGGCCCACACTTTCTGCTTCGATGTGTTGCCGATGCCGCGGTGCTCGAGGTAGCGGTTGAAGCGCGCCTGGTAAATCGCCATGAGCGGCGAGAGCCCCATCGACACGGTGGGATATTCCCAGAACGTCGGCATGAGCCACGGATGCGGATACGACGACACGCCGCCTTCCTGCGGAAGCTCGTGGCGGAAATTTTCGAGATGCTTTTCAGTCAGGCGGCCTTCGAGGTACGCACGCGCATAGATACCCGGCGCGCTGTGGCCCTGGTAATAAATGATGTCGCCGCCGTCGGAATGATTCTTACCGCGGAAGAAGTGGTTGAAGCCCACTTCGTAGAGCGTCGCGGAAGACGCAAACGTGGAGATGTGGCCGCCGATCCCCGGATCTTCGCGGTTCGCGCGCACCACCATCGCCATCGCGTTCCAGCGAATGTAGCTCTTGATGCGCCGCTCGATGGTGCGGTCGCCCGGGTAGCGCGGCTGCTGCGAAAGCGGAATCGTGTTGATGTAGGGCGTATCGCCCGGGAAGTTGACGCGCACGCCGTACGAGGTGGCGCGGTCCTGCAGTCGCTGGAGCAGCTCCGCCACGCGCACGGGTCCGTCGCTCTGGTAGACGTAATCGAGCGACTCCAGCCACTCGCGCGTTTCCTGACGGTCTTCCGCCGATTCGGGCTCAGTGGGTGCCGCGCCTGTTTTTTCGGGGGTCACCGACGGCGCCGAGGGGTCGCTGGCCGGCACAACGTGGGAGTGCTCTTCCTCGCGGGGTGTGGAGTCGTCGCTGGATTCGGATTTCGCGCGTGATTTGGCCATGTCCTGATCTTTGATCGTACTCATGATTATGTACCCGTGCAGACGCGGGGATGGGCCCGTGGTCGGACGGGGCCGTGGATCGGCGCGGCGCATCCCCGAACAGCGCCGCCGAAGCAACTCAACGATACGTTACAAAGGAACTTACGTCAATCCGGTCGGATTCTGGCAGGGGGAAGTGCCGCCGGACCATCAAAGCGGCCCGGCGGCATCGATCATTCGTGGTGGGCTAGATCGGGCACTTGTGCCCGGCACCCGCAAAGTGGACGGTGAACTTCGAGAAGTCCGCGAGTCCAATCGGAGAACCGAGCGGCGCCGCGTAGTCCGCGCACGCAAAATACGTCGCACCGGGATTGCCGGTGGTCGGATAGTGCGTAACGAACCACGAGAAATCCGCGTTCGTGACCTTCGAATCCGGGCAGCGGAGATCGCCCGCGCACGGAGCCGGACCGGGCGCGCCGGCTGATTTGTAATCAGG
The DNA here is from genome assembly GCA_035279765.1 of Candidatus Krumholzibacteriia bacterium. Lineage (GTDB taxonomy): Bacteria > Krumholzibacteriota > Krumholzibacteriia > WVZY01 > JAKEHA01 > JAKEHA01. Next base: position 5,934 of record DATEHD010000335.1, read on the forward strand.
ACTACGAGCCGCGATGTTCAAACACTTTGCCAAACAGGTGCCGGTGTCCTGAATGATGCGACCCTGAACGACCGCAAACAGACCCGTGTCGCAACCGCCGGAGACCGGTTCGGCGCTGAACGTCGTTACACCTGATGCGTTCGTCACAGCATCTGCAGCGCTTCCGGAACTGAGTCCGCACAACAACAATCCGTCGTTGCACCCGACCAGCCACATATCGGTCGCCGGAATGCCCGGAATACCCACGTTGGCATTGTCGCGAACGGTCAACGTGATCTGGCAGCTGCCACCACCGACCGGAGCGGTCAACGGATCACCGTCGCCCAATGGACAAACAAGAACGACACCCGAATTGGCTGTCAGTGTCGAATTGCACGTATCCACAATGCCGCTGTTTCCTTTGCGGGGATCAGCCACCTGTATGAACAACAACGCGATCGCAAGTAATGCGAGAACGAGTTTCTGCTTGGACATTTCGGTACCTCGAGCGGGCGGGGTACTGCGATGCGCGCGGACGGCCCTTAACGTCCGCGCCCATCATCGGCTGTAGGGGCAGGACCAGTGTCAATTATATCGCTAACACGGGGACGACTTCAATCGGTCCAGTATTTCTCGAGGTGGAGGTTCCCGGGGTGACGGGGGGTGTGCTTGTGGAAACCGCGCCCGGTGAGAGCCGCTTCCTGGGCCTCGATCATTTCCGGATTGCCGCACAGATAGACATGGCATTGCTCCGGCGCGAGATCGGTCCCCGTGAGCGAACGAAACTGCGCCGGCTCGAGGAACTCTCCCACGCGACCACGAAGACCGCCCCACGTTCCGGCTGTTTCGCGCGTGACCGCAGGCAGGTAGAGCAACCGCGTGTCGGTTCGCGCCGCCACTTCCAGCTCATCGCGGTAACCCAGGTCGCGCGCAAAGCGAACACCGTTCATGATGATGATGCGACGCCACGGCGGATCGTTACGGAAGGTGCGATACATCGACACGCAGGGCGCGATGGCGGTGCCCGTCGACGCGAGCACGAGATCACGACCGCGCGTGAATCCATCGAGCGTGAAGCCTCCGCTCGCCTTGGGAGAAAGCCACACGCGCGCGCCGACCTGCTGCGAAAAAAGCCACGAGGTAAACTCTCCATCGTCCACGTGCACCACGAAGAGCTCGACGTACGAGCGCTCGGTGGCGGGCGAACCGATCGAGTAGGATCGTTTCACCAGGGAAGGTGAACCGTTTTCTTCCATGTTGTGCCCCACGGAGACAAACTGCCCCGGCAAGAATGGTGGAAACGGCTTCTGGTCGGGAGAGATGTGCAGAAGGCAGAGCGCCTCGTGGACGTCGCGGCGCGCGACAATGGTGGCATTGTATGGTTGCGGCTGGGTCATTTTCGGGCTCGGGACGCTGCCACGCTACCACAGCGTTTGTCCGGCGACCAACCCGGATAGCGGCGGCCGCCGCGCCGGGAAAGGGCCTTGACTTTGAACGGCTGCGGACTAAACTAGGACGATCTTTTGCCGGCGCGCCCTACCGCCGGCAAAATTATGGTGCCAGCGGTGGAATTACGCCAGCGGCTCCGACTCTTCTCGACGAACTACCGTGCAATACCTGGGAGCGATTTAATGAAGCGCAGTTTGGCGTTCCTGGCCGCTGTCTGTCTCTCGACTGTACTTTCGGCGACGGTGGCGTTCGCCCAGTATTCCCCTCCTCCGTCGCAGCCACCCACCCAGACTCCGCCGCCTCCGCAGTCGGATGCGTCCAACGACACCCTGAAGGTGAAGAGCGAGCCGCCGGCAAAGGCGGCGCCTGCCGCGACGGATACCACCATGTCAGCGGCCGCCAAGGCGCGGCGCGGGCACTTGACGACAGCCAGTACGCGCACCATCGAGTTCTCGCTGGGCCTCGGCTCGGCGGCCAGTCGCAAACCGGAGGAGTTCAACAACAACTTCAACCCCTCCTTTGGCGGCATTCTCGCGCTCGGCGTACGGCAGCACGGTTTGCAGGCGGGCATCAGCTTCAACTACAACTTCTTCCTCGCCAACGGCACGGTGCCGGATGATCTGAACATCTTCATGGCTTTTGCGGACTTGAAGTACCTCTATGGCAAGTCGAAGGCCCTGCCGTACGTTCTCGTTTGCGGCGGTTACTACCGGCAGTGGATCGTGAATCTCAACTACTACGAGAACGTGCTGGGCTACGGCGGCGGTGCCGGCGTGGAAATGGCGCTCGACAAGACGCGCAAGCTGTTCGTCGAAGGACGCTACGTCGAGGGACAAACGCGCAAGGACCAGGCCAAGGTGAACTCCCTCCAGGAGAACACGGTCACGATTCCCTTCCGCATCGGCGTGACCTGGGAATTCAAGTAAGAAAGAGTTTCTGCGACCCTCCGCGCGCCGATGATCCGGCGCGCGGCTCACCCACGAGCCGCGCCAGGAGTCCAATCACATCTTCGTAACCCGGCACGTTGAAGCGCGCGTGCGTCGGCACAACACCCACACGAATTGAATACGCTTCCTTCGGAAGTGCACGGAACAGATCCTCATCCGTGGTGTCGTCACCGATCGCCAGCACGAAATCCTGATCGCGCACGAACTCGAGCGCGGCCTGCGCCTTCGAGATGTGCACGTCGCGCACCTCCACGTTGCGATTCCCCGGCACCACAACCAGGTCCAGGTTGGCGGTAAATTGCGTGAGCATGTCGACGAGAGCGCGCGCCCGCGCAGCAGCGAGCTCGGGCTCGGCCTGCCGGTAGTGCCACACCACCGAATAATCCTTCTCCTCCACGAACGCCCCCGGCAGCCGGTCGGCCGCTTCGCGCAGAGTCGGCAGCACTTTCTCCTTCCATTCCGTGCGCAGCGGGCGCGTGAGCTTCCACTCCGGAACGTGCGCGTGTTTGATCCATGCGCCGTGCTCGGCCACAATGTGGAGCGCGGGATCGGTGAACCACGCCGACATGGTGTCCTTTGTGCGTCCCGTTACCAGCACGAGCTCGGTGCCGGGCTGGTGCGCAATGCGGCCCAACACCTCGAGAAGATCCTGCGACGGCGTCGCCACTTCGGGGTGCCGCGCATACGGAACCAACGTGCCGTCGTAGTCGATGAGCAGCAGGCGGCGTTCTGCCGCGTGGTAGCTCTTGATCAGGCTCTCGCGGTTCTCGGCCGTCATGATCCCGCTCGCAAACTGTTTCTGCTGCTCACGCACGTTCTGCAGCCGGTCCAGAAATTCGCCCGCCCAGCGGCGCACATCGTACTTGCGCAGGCGCTCATGCATCACGCGCAGGCGGCGCGCCTGCTCCGCGGGCGGCATCTCGAGCGCGGTCTCCAGCGCCTCGGCGATCTCCTCGCGCGTGGCGGGATTGATGATGACTGCTTCGCCCAGCTCGCGCGCGGCGCCCGCCATCTCGGAGAGAATGAGCACGCCTCTCCCGTTTCCACACGATGCCACGTACTCCTTGGCCACCAGGTTCATGCCATCGCGCAGCGGCGTCACCAGCGCCACGTCGCCCGCGGCGTAGAACGCCACCAGGTCGTTGTATTCCAGTGAGGTGTACTGGTACGAGATCGGCGTCCAATCCAGCGAACCATATCTGCCGTTGATGCGCCCGATGGCTTCATCGATCTGCCGTTTCATGCTCTGGTACTGGTCGACACTCTCGCGCGACGGCACGATGACGAGCGCCAGCACCACGCGCTTTCGCCACTGCGGATGCGTGCGCAGAAAGTATTCGTAGCCGCGCAGGCGATTGACAACACCCTTGGTGTAGTCGAGGCGGTCGACAGACACGATCATCTTGCGGTCCCCCACCGTGGCACGCAGCGCGTCGCGCCGGCGCGTGACCTCGCGCGAATGCGCGGCGTCGCGGAAGCGCTTGTAGTCGATTCCCATCGGGAAGGCGTCGACCTCAGCCAGGTGATCGCGTGCCTGGATGCGACCCAGCGTGTGGTCATAGCCCAGGATGCGCAGCACGCAACGCAGGAAGTAATTGGCGTACTCGTTGACGTGGAAGCCGATCAGGTCCGCTCCCAGCATGCCTTCCAGGATGACGTCGCGCCAGCGCGCCGGCAGCATGCGGAAAATCTCGAAGGACGGGAACGGAATGTGGAGGAAGAACCCGATCGAGGTGTCGGGCAGACGGTCCTTGAGCATGCGCGGGAGCAACATCAATTGATAGTCGTGCACCCAGATCACGTCGCCCGGTTGTGCGATGCGCGCAACCGCGTCGCAGAAGATGCTGTTCACATGGCGGTAGTCGTTCCAGAAGCGGTCACGAAAGGCCACGAGGGACGGGAAGTAGTGGAACAGCGGCCACAGCGTGTCGTTGCAGAAACCCTCGTAGAAGTTCGACATGGTGGCCGCGTCCACGAATACCGGAACCGCGCCGTGCTCGCGCAGGAGTGTGTCGCGCACCTCCGCCTCCCGCTCGGGCGGCACCTCCGCACCCGGCCAGCCGATCCAGATGGCCTGATCGCCGCGCGCCGCAACCGACTCCAGGTAGGATCCGATGCCGCTGGCGAGACCGCCCGAGCTGGCATGGTACGACACCTGCCCCTCGTCGATGGAGACCGTCACCGGGAGCCGGTTCGATATGATCAACAGGCGTTTCTTGTGCGTCGTGTCGTTGCGTGTCATGGGCAACTCACCTCCCGCTCAATTGGTGCGCCGCATTGATCAGCGCCATGTGCGAGTACGCTTGCGGAAAATTTCCGAGCAGCTCGCCGGTTTGCGTGTCGACATCTTCGGAGAGAAGACCCACGTGGTTGGCGCAGCCGAGAATGCGCTCGAAGGAAGCCCGCGCCGATTCGCGTTCGCCGATGGCATCCAGCGCCTTCACCATCCAGAGTGACGCAATGATGAAAGCACTGCGCGGTACGCCGAAGTCGTCGGCGCTCGTGTAACGCATGGTGTAGCCGTTCCGCCCCAGTGCCTTTTCGCAGGCGCGCACCGTGCTGACCCAGCGCGGGTCACCCACCTCGAGAAAACCGAAGCGCTCCGCCTGCAGGATGCTGATGTCCAGCGCCTGCGAGCGATAGGCCTGCGTGAACGCGCCCACTTTCTGGCTCCAGCCGCGCTGCAGGATGTCGTCGCGGATGGTACGGGCGACGCTTGCCCACTCCTCCGCGAGACCGTTCCGTCCCAGCCGCGTCGCCATCTCCGCACCGCGATCCACCGCCACCCACGACAGAATCTTCGAATGCGTGAAATGGCGGCGCCGGTGACGATATTCCCAGATGCCGGCGTCACGGTTGGCCCATTCGCGTGCCGACGTGCGCACCATGAACTTCACCAGCGACCACACTTCCTCCGGCATGGGCTCGAGCTCGTAGCGGCAGTAGTACAGATAGATGGTGTTGACCACTTCGCCAAAGATGTCGTTCTGGCGCGTGCGACTCGCGGCATTTCCAATGCGCACCGGCCGCGAATCCCGATAGCCAGCAAGGTGCGGCAGGATCTCCTCGTCCAGATCGGGACTGCCGTCGATGCGATACGCGATCTGCACCTTGGTCTGTTTGCTCTCGAACACGCCCAGCAGGAATTGCACGAAGCCGCGCATCTCGTCGAAATGCCCGATGCGCGCCATGGCCTCCAGCACCAGCGACGAGTCGCGCAGCCAGCAGAAGCGATAATCCCAATTGCGCACTTCGCCGAGCGTTTCCGGCAACGACGTCGTGGCCGCCGCCACCATGGCGCCCGTGTCCTCGTAGGTGAGGAGCTTGAGCGTGATTGCCGAGCGCAGCACCTGGTCCGACCACTGCGCGGGCAGATGGCAGCGCCGCGACCACTCCTCCCACTGCTCGCGCGTGCGCTCGAGCAGGTCGCGCACGTACGCGTGCGTGGGAGCCGTCATCTTTTCGTGGTACGACAGCACCATGAAGTGTTCGTCGTTGATCTCCATCGGCTCATCGGCAAGCACGCGGTCCAGGTCGAGGCTGGAATACAGGAATACATCCTCGAGCGCGTTGGTGGCTTCGATCAACCCGTCGCGGCGCGCAATGTGGGTGCGATTGCGTCCGTAGTCGAGGCGGGGAGTGAACGTCACCGAGACGGTGGGGCGTCCGCGCAGCGGCGTAACCACGCGATGGATCTCGAGCGGTTTCTGCCAGGCGCGGCCGTCGTGCCAGCGCGGCATGAAGTCCGTGACCGCAAACGCGCTCTCGCCGTCGTCGAATTCGGTGCGCAGAATGGCGGTGCCGTGGAGGTAACTCTGCTCGACGCGCGCAGGGCGTGGCGGCGCTATCTTGAAGGCGCCGGCGCCGGGATCGAGAATGGCTCCAAAGATCGACGGGCTGTCGAAACGTGGCAGACA